>JAFZWC010000081.1 GCA_017617475.1 Bacteroidales bacterium | reverse complement strand
GCTTTCGTTTTGTCATCCCGAACCCCGTAGGGGGGAGAGGATCTCAATTTGAGATACACTCGCTACGCTCGGTATGACAGTTACGACGTCAGTCGGCAAATTTCATTTCATTGAAGAGGTAGTCCGCATGGCCTACCTCTTTTATTACAAAGAGGAGGTAACGGACGTCCAGGGAGATGTTGCGGCAGATCTCGGGGTCGAAGACGAGGTCGCTCATGGTTCCTTCCCATACGCGGTCGAAGTTGATGCCGATAAGGTTGCCGTCGGCATTCAGGACCGGGCTGCCGGAGTTGCCGCCGGTGGTGTGGTTGGTGGCCAGGAAGCAGACGGGCTGGCTCTCGAAGCCGCCGCGGGCATAGATATCCCTTAACACCTGAGGAATGTTGTAGTCAAAGATGTCCGGATTGTCCTTCTCAATGATGCCGCGCAGGGTGGACACGGGGTCGTAGTAAATGGCATCCAGGGGCCGGTAGCCTTCTACATGGCCATAGGCCACGCGGAGCGTAAGGTTGGCGTCGGGATAGAAGACCTTCTCGTTCTCAAATTCCATCTGGCCCTGCATGTAGTCGCGGTACACCAGGTTGATGCTCTGGCTGAACTCGGCCACCGGAGGGGCTATGACGGTGGAGAAGTAATCGTTAAGGGCCTCGGACAGGGCCTTGGCTTCGTCTTCAAAGGCGAAGACGGCGTCTTTCCAGGCTTCCATGGAGCTGTACTGGGAACGCCTCTCCAGGAAGAACTGAGGTTTGTACTCGTCGTCCAGGGCCTGGTCGAAGGCCGTCATCATGGCCACGAAGGTTTCTTCGTCAATGGGCTGGTAGTAGTCTTTCTTGTTGAAGCGGGGATTGCGAGCCATCTGGAGTTTCTCAATGGCCAGAACCGTTTCGCGGTAATACTCGTAGGCGCGGTAGATGGGGTTGCGGGCCGTATAAAGGTTATACAGCTGCTGGGTGAGGCCCTCGTAACGGGTTCCCTTGGCCCATTCCTCGAAACGCTTTTCATAGGCCTGCTTCACCGGAACCACGTGGTTCTTGCGGAGGCCCTTCTCCTCTCCCTGCCATTTTTTCCAGGCATTGGCCACGGACGCGTACTTGGAAGAATACTGGATGCGCACGGCCTGGCTCTGGTCCATATACTTTTTCATGATGTTCAGGCGGGTGGTGCGAAGTGCAATCTTCTCGGGGTCGGAGATGTCCTGGATATACTTCACGGCCTCGGAGTGCACGTACTCCTGCGTGCTGCCGGGGCAGCCGTACACAAAGGTGAAATCGCCTTCCTTCACACCTGCGCGGGAAATGGTGAGGGACCGCTTGGGCCGATACGGCACATTGGCCTCGGAATAATCGGCCGGCATGTTGTCCTGCCCGGCATATACGCGGAAGATGGAGAAGTCGCCCGTATGGCGGGGCCACATCCAGTTATCCGTTTCACCGCCGAACTTGCCGATGGAGGACGGCGGAGCACCCACCAGACGGACGTCGCGGTATTCACGGAACACGAAGAGGAAGTACTGGTTGCCGTAGTACAGGGCTTCTACGCTGGCCTTGAGGCCATTGCCTTCCTTGACGGCCTTTTCCTGCAACTTCTGGGCATTCTTTTTGACCAGTGCCTGGCGCTGCTCTTCGGTCATCCTGGGCTTGTAGCCTTTGAGCACCAGGGCCGTCACGTCTTCCATCCTTTCCAGGAAGCGGACGGTGAGGCCGGGATTGGGGAGCTCATCGGCCCGGCTCAGGGCCCAGAAGCCGTCTTTGAGGTAATCGTGCTCTACCGAGGAATGGCGCTGAATGAAGCTGTAGCCGCAGTGGTGGTTGGTGAACAGGAGGCCCTGGTCGCTCACCAGCTCTCCTGTGCAGCCGCTGCCGAACAGCACTACGGCGTCCTTCAGGCTGGCCTGGTTCACGCTGTAGATGTCTTCGGCGCTGAGCTTGAAGCCCTTGGCCTGCATGTCTTCAATTCTCTGGGAAATAAGGGCGGGCAGCCACATGCCTTCATCGGCCCTGGCGGGCAATACCCAAAGCGCTAGGAGCGCTGCAAGGAAAATGGATCGTTTCATGCGATAATATGCTTTGTACAAATTTAGCAAATAATTCTTATATTTGTTTGTTACAACCACAATGCTTATGAGAATCCCTGAATCTGAACTCATCATCAACGGAGACGGTTCCGCGTTCCACATCCATATGAAGCCCGAGCAGCTGGCCGACAATGTCATCCTGGTAGGAGATCCCGGTCGCGTGGATATGATTGCCGAATTCCTCACGGACATCGAGTGCCGGAACGCCTCGCGTGAGTTTGTTTCCATAACCGGCCGATACAACGGCAAGCGGATGACGGTGCTTTCCCACGGCATCGGCCCGGACAATATCGATATCGTCATGACGGAGCTGGACTCCCTGGCCAACGTGGACTACAAGACCCGGGAAGTAAAGCCCGAGCACAGGGCCCTCAACATCCTGCGCATTGGCACTTCGGGTGCCTTGCATGCCGATATTCCGCTGGGCAGCTATGTGCTCTCCCACATGAGCGTGGGCTTCGACGGCGTCATGAACTGGTACGCAGACCGCGAAAAGGTTACCCTCCCCGCCGTGGAAGAAGCCTTCAAGAAGCACATGAACTGGGCACCCTCCCTTCCTTCGCCTTACTTTGTAAAGGCGTCCCCAAAAATCATCAACCTGATGAAGGATGTTACCGTGAAGGGCGTCACCATTTCGGCCCCCGGTTTCTATGGCCCTCAGGGCCGTGTGGTGCGTATGCCGCTGGCTATGCCCGATATGCTGGAGAACATCGAGAGTTTCCGCTTCAAGGAAGCCGGAGAAGACTACCGAATCACCAACTTCGAGATGGAAAGCGCCCCGCTGGCCGGTTTCGCCGCGCATCTGGGCCACAACGCCTGCACCGTGTGCTGCGCCATTGCCAACCGCTACCTGCAAAGCTCCAACCCGGACTACAAACCAGCCATCTGGCAGCTCGTGGAGCTGGCGCTGGAAAGAATGTCAACGTTATAAAAAAGGAGGCCGGACGGCCTCCTTTTTAAATGCTTAACAGAATGTCGTTCAACAGGCCTCCGGCCGTCTGGCGGGTGCCGGCGCCGGCGCCCTGGATGACCATGGGGGAGGGGTAGTCGGCGGTGGTGATGAGAATGGCATTGTTGGTGCCGCTCAGGTCGAACAACGGACTGTCGGGCCCCACTTCCTGCAGGCCGACGACGGCCTTCCCCTCTACATTCACAGATGCCACATAGCGGAGCTTGCGGCCCTTGGCCGCCGCCGCGGCGTAGCGTCGGGCAATATCGGCCGGGATGGGTTCCAGGGAAACCTGGGATTCTTCCAGCGGAATGCCCGCCACGCGGGAGAGGATGAGGGTCTTGCGCAGCACGTCGCGGCCGCTCAGGTCCACGGACGGGTCAGGTTCGGTGTATCCTTTTTCCCGGGCGTCTTCCACCAGGGCATCCCAGTCGGAACCGGTGTAGTTGTCCAGCAGATAGTTCAGCGTGCCGGAAAGGACAGCCTGGACGCTCACCAGTTTGTCTCCGCTGCATACGACGCGCTCCAGCGTGGCCAGGATGGGCAGGGCGGCGCCTACGGTGGTCTCGTACCGGAGGGAAACGCCGGCCACCTGGGCCTCCTTCTTTAAAGTGGCGTACTGGGCGCAGGTACCGGAGAAGGGAATCTTGTTGCAGGCTACCACCCGGTATCCGCTGTGGAAGAGGTCCGGATAGCGGAGGCCCGTTTCCTCGCTGGCGGTGCAGTCCACAAAGATGGGATGCTCCAGGGATAGGCCGCAAAGGGCGTCTATGAACGACCCGGCGCTGCCCCGGTTTTGCAGGCTTTCCGGCGAGTCAATTCCTTCTGTATCAATGAAATACTTTTTGCTGTTAGCCAGGCCGCAGATGCGCAGTTCCTTGCCGGTGCGGGCTTCAATGACGGGAGCCTGCTCGCGCAGCATTTTTACCAGTTCCTTGCCCACGCGGCCGTAGCCGGCAATGAATACGGGAATCACTTCCCGGGCGCTCCGGTCAAAGAACACGCGGTGGATGGCGCGGATGGCTTCCCCAGCCTGGGCCGAAGGGACAATGACGGAAATGTTTCGCTCCGAGGAACCCTGTGCCGTAGCGCGCACCGGAATGCCGTGGCGGCCCAGGGCGGCCAGCATCTGGCCCGTGGCGCCGCTGTGTCCCAGGATATCGTCCCCAATGACGCATACGATGGAATAGCCGGTTTCCACCTTCAGCGGATTCAGTTTGCCCAGGGAAATCTCGTAGGCAAAGCAGTTGTCGGCCGCCTGGCGGGCCTTTTCGGCATCGGCTGCCGATATGGCAATGCACATGGAATGCACGGAAGAGGCCTGGGTGATGAGGATGATGTTGATACCCTTGCGGTATAGGGCGTCGAACAGGCGGGCGCTGAAGCCCGGAACACCCACCATGCCGCTGCCTTCCAGCGAAATGAGGGCAATGCCTTCGGAATGGGCCAGGCCGATGACGCCTCCTTCGGCCTGCGGCGGATTCTTCTCCACCAGCGTGCCGGGATCGTCGGGGTGGAAGGTGTCCTTGACATAGATGGGGATGCCTTCGGCCACCACCGGCTGGATGGTGGGCGGGTAGATGACCTTGGCGCCGAAGTGCGACAGCTCCTGCGCGGCGCGGTAAGAGATGTTGGGGATGGTGCGGGCCGAAGGCGCTACTTTGGGGTTGGCCGTCATGATGCCCGGGACGTCGGTCCAAATCTCTTCACGGCGGGCATGGACCCCTACGGCAAAGAGAGAGGCGGTGTAGTCGGAGCCTCCGCGGCCCAGCGTGGCGGGACGGCCTTCCTCGTCGCGGGCAATGAAGCCCGGAACAATGAAAAGTTGCGTGTGAAGGTGCTTTCCTACGCACTCCTGAATGCGCTTGTAGGTGACGGAAGTGTCCACGACGCCTCCGCGAAGCACCACCAGTTCGCGGGCATCCAGCCATTGACAGGGGATGCCCAGCGACTGGCATTTGTCGGTAAGAATACGGGTACTGAACAGTTCTCCGAAGCTTTCTACGGCGGCCAGGCTGGTGGGGGAGAGCTCGGCCAGGAGGTAAACACCCCGCAGGATGCTGGCCAACTGGGTGAACAGCTTGTCCACGGTTTCCAGGGTCTTCTCCTGGTTACTCTGGGGGAGCAGTTCCTCCACAATCTGGTGATGCCGGTCCTGAAGGGCCTGCAGCCGGGTTTCGTAACCCTTGTCGCGGATGCCGGCCAGGCGGCCGATGGCAATGAGCTCGTCGGTGCAGCCGCTTATGGCCGAACTCACCACTATGGTGCGGTCGGTTTCCAGCGCCTTCCGGACAATATGGATGACTTGGAGCATGGCTCCGGCGTTGGCTACGGAGCTGCCGCCAAATTTAAGTACTTGCATGGGGATTACATGATTAGGGCCGACAGTTTGGCTATCTCCAGGAGGAAGCCGTCGTGGCCGAATTGGGAACTGATTTCAATGAAACGGGCGTCTGGAATCCAGGCCGACCATTCCCGGCCTTCAAAGGGCGGGAAGATGAGGTCGGTGTCCACGGCCACCACGGTGCAGGGTGCCTGGATGGTCTTCAAGGCCGCCTGAACCCCGCCGCGGCCCCTTCCGGCATTATGGCTGTCCAGGGCATTGCACAGGGTAAAATAGGAATAGGCGTCAAAGTTACGGCGCACCAGTTTTTCTCCCTGGTAGCGCTCATAAGAGGCGACGCGTCCGGCAAAGAGGGTGTCGGGGTCCTGCTCGCATTGGGTGAGCTGGTAGCCCTGGAAACAGCGGTAACTGATAAGAGCCTGCGCCCGTGCGCACTTCAGGCCTGCCGAACCCCCGCTCAGGTTCCGTGCTTCACGGAAGGTAGGGTCGGCCTCCAGGGCCATGCGTTGGGCTTCTACGGTAGCGCCCAGGAATGGCGAAATGCGCGGTGCCGTGCACAGGAACAGGCAGCGGCCGAAGCGTTTGGGTTCCATGATGGCCCATTCGATGGCGTTGAATCCGCCATTGGATGCGCCGATGAGCAGGTCAATCTTCTCTATGCCCAGGTGCTTCCGTACCTCAATAAAGGCATTCACGCTGTCCCGGATGGTAATCATGGGGAAGTCCAGCATCCAGGGGCGTCCCGTTTCCGGGTTCGTGCGGGCGGGGCCTTCGGAACCGTAGGCACTGCCCAGCATGTTCACGCACACCACCCGGTCCTTCAGGGTGTCGATGGTCTTGCCCGGCCCCACCATCTCCGGCCACCAGTCTTCCGGATTGCTGTTGGCGGTGAGGGCATGGCAAATCCATACCGTGCGGCCGCCGCGGGCTTCGCTCTCGTGGTAAACGAGTCTTGCGCCCTTCAGCACTCCGCCGTTTTCCAGGGGCAGGTCTACGGTAATCTCGTATCGGTTCATGCGTTGGCGGTATTAAGGGCCTGCTCCAGATCGGCAATGATGTCTTCTGCATCTTCCAGGCCCACACTGAGGCGGATCAGGTCAGGGGCAATGCCGGCGGCGCGCAGCTGCTCGTCGCTCAGTTGGCGGTGCGTATGGGAGGCGGGATGCAGCACGCAGGTATGGCAGTCGGCCACATGTGTCTCTATGGTCACCAGCTTCAGGGCATCCAGGAACCGGTTGTCATAGGCGCGGCCGCCCTTGAGGCCCAGGCACATGACTCCGCTGCAGCCGTCGGGAAGGTACTTTAGCGCCAGCCTGTGGTGAGGGTCGCTTTCCAGGCCGGGATAGTGTACCCAGGCTACTTCCGGGCGCTTCTCCAGCCACTGTGCCACCTTGAGGGCACTCTGGCTGTGGCGCTTCATGCGCAGGTGCAGGGTCTGGAGGCCCAGGTGCAGGTAGAAGGCGTTCTGGGGGCTCTGGGTGCTGCCCAGGTCGCGCATCAGGTGCGTGGTGGCCTTGACAATATAGGCTGCCTTGCCGAAGTTCTTGGTATAGGTGAGTCCGTGGTAGGAAGCGTCGGGGGTGGTAAGGCCGGGGAAGCGCTCGGAATACTTGTCCCAGGGGAAGTTGCCGCTGTCCACTACGGCGCCGCCCACGCTCACGCCGTGGCCGTCAATATATTTGGTGGTGGAATGGGTTACGATGTCGGCCCCCCATTCGAAAGGACGGCAAAGGTAGGGGGTGGGGAAGGTGTTGTCCACCACCAGCGGCAGGCCGTTCTTGTGGGCGACTTTGGCCCAGCGCTCTATGTCAAATACTTCCACGCCGGGGTTGGAAAGGGTCTCGCCGAAGATGAGCTTGGTGTTGGGCCGGATGGCAGCCTGAATCTCCTGGTCAGAAGAATCGGCCTTGATGAAAGTAACCTCGATGCCCATCTTTTCCAGCGTCACGCCCAGCAGGTTGAAGGTGCCGCCGTAGATGTTGTTGGCCGCTACAATGTGGTCTCCGCTGCTGGCTATGTTAAGGCAGGCGAAGAGGTTGGCCGCCTGGCCGGAAGAGGTGAGGATGGCGCCCACGCCGCCTTCCAGGTCGTTGATCTGGGCGGCGGTTATGTCCGAGGTGGGGTTCTGGAGACGGGTATAGAAGTATCCGGATTCTTCCAGGTCGAACAGTTTGCCCATCTGGTCCGAGGTTTCGTACTTGAAAGTGGTGCTCTGAATGATGGGAATCTGCCGGGGTTCGCCTTTGCCGGGTTTGTAGCCTGCGTGCACGCAGCGGGTATCAATCTTTGCCATAGTTTTTGTCCTTTCTTTTATTTGGCCGAAGGAAATTATTTTTCGGGACGGTGCCCGAAAAACCAATTTCCTTCGGCTTGTCATGCCGTCCCCTCTGTCATACCGAGGCCCGAAGGGCCGAGCGTATCTTATTCTGAATGCAAAGATACCCTTTGTAGAAAATTATTACAATATTATTTTAGAATTTGGAAAATTATTCTAAATTTGCAGAAGATAATGGAATAAAGGTAATGAATAGCCCGGGTAATCAGGGCTTAAACAGAATAATCTTCTTATGACAGACATCGTCCTGGATGCCACAGACCTGCAAATCCTGCGTGCCCTGCAGGAAAACGCCCGGCTCACCACCAAGGAGCTGGCGGCGCGGGTAAACCTGTCCACTACCCCCGTGTTCGAACGGATGAAGCGGCTGGAGAAGGCGGGCTTCATCAAACAGTACGTCGCCGTGCTGGACGCGGAAAAACTGGGCCGCGGTTTCATGGTCTTCTGCTCGGTAAAACTGAAGCAGATGACGCGGAACGTGGCCCGGGACTTCATTTCTGTGATCCGGGACGTTCCCCAGGTGGCGGAGTGCTATAATATTTCGGGAGAATACGACTACCTGCTCAAGATACAGGCGCCGGACATGAAGTACTACAACGAGTTCATCATCAATGTTTTGGGAAACATTGACGCCATAGGCTCCATTCTCTCATCCTTCGTAATGGACGAGATTAAGAACACTCACGCTTTGTACTTGTAACTAGTAATTGATGATGTATTCGGTAGAAATGCCGCCGACTTCTTCCAGGACCATGCGGGTGAGCTTTCCCTGCTTGTTGTAGTCCAGTTCCATTCCGGTATAACCCTTAGGTATAGCTTTACGCATTTTCAGAACCACATGCTTTCCACCATTCTTTCCAGCGGTCACCGTGCAGTCAGCATCCATCTCCTTGGCAATGTCTTCGTATTTGCCGGCCACGGAGTAGAGGATGGCGTTGCGCTGCCCCTGCACCAGCTTGTTGCCGGTGGAGTTCACGTCCAGGGCCACGCCGCGCAGGTCCATGCGCACCTGGGGGCCGTCAATGATGAAGTAATCTCCTTCGGGGTTGGTATAGAGCATGGCCAGCTGGTCCGGAGCGGTGTAGGTGATTTCCCCCTCGCTCTTGATTACTTTGCCGGAAATCTTCAGGGTCTTGGCCTGTTTGAAAGTCGCTTCAAAATCCTGTGCGCCTGCGGCGAAAGCCACCGCCAGCAGCGCTACCATAACGATAATTCTTTTCATAACGTGACACACATCCACAAATACCGTGCAAAATTAAGGACATTTTGTCAGTTTGGCAAACTGGCTTGATTGTTGTTTTAATGCGCCCAGACATTTTTTTCTATGCAATTACAAGTTTCTGAGGACCTTAACCTCGTTATCAAATACGCTCGCGAAGAGGCCATGCGCACAGGCAGTTACGGCATTGGCCCGGACCATCTTTTCCTGGGAATCATCCGTCAGGAGGAGAACGCTGCCTTCCGCACCCTGCAGAGCCTGGGAGTGGAACCGGCCGACCTGAAGCTGTTCATCGACCAGCGTATCGTCACCGGCGAAACCCTTCCTTACGAGCAGCTGGACCATATCGCCTTCTCCCGGCAGTCCCAGAATGTGCTCAGCATCACCGTCATGGAGGCCTCCCGTCTGAAGAGTCCCCTGGCGCAGCCGCAGCATCTGCTGCTGGCCCTCTGCCGCACCACGGAAAGCTACGGCCAGGTGTATCTGCGCAACCACGGTATCGATTACGGCCGACTCCTGGCCTTCATGGAAGACGAAGGCTTGCTGCGCCCCAAGCAGGAGCCCCGGGAAGAACAGCCCACCCAGGGTCCCGACGAGGAAAAGGAAGAGAAGAAACTGGACATTGAGGAGTTCGCCTACGACCTCACCCTCGCCGCCCGTGAGGGTAAACTGGATCCTGTGGTAGGCCGCGACAGCGAGATTTCCCGCGTCATCGAGATCCTGGGCCGGCGCAAGAAGAACAATCCCATGCTAATAGGCGAGCCCGGCGTGGGCAAATCGGCCATAGTGGAGGGCATAGCGCAAAAGATTGCCCATGGCGACATGTCGGCCGCCCTGGCCAAGAAACGTATCCTGTCGCTGGACATTGCGTCCGTGGTGGCGGGTACCAAGTACAGGGGAGATTTTGAGAAGCGCCTCAAGACCATTATCAAGGAGGCCAGCGAGAATCCGGACCTCATTCTGTTCATAGACGAATTCCACACCATTGTGGGTGCGGGCGGCGCATCCGGCAGCCTGGATGCCGCCAACATGCTCAAACCGGCCCTGGCCCGCGGAGAATTCCAGTGCATAGGCGCCACCACCCTGGACGAATTCACCAAGATTGTAGAGAAGGACGGCGCCCTGGACCGCCGGTTCCAGAAGATTGTGGTAGAACCCACGGGTGTGCAGCAATCCATCGAGATCCTGCGCCAGCTCCGGCCCAAGTATGAAGAATTCCATGGGCTCAAGTATTCCGACGAGGCCGTGGAGGCCGCCGTAAGGCTCACGGACCGCTATATCACGGACAAGTCCCTGCCCGACAAGGCCATCGACGCCTTTGACGAGGCCGGCTCCATGGTGCGCCTTTCCACAGGCAAAAAGAATAATGAGGTGTCGGCCGAAGACATTGCCACGGTGGTTTCCAAGATGACGGGCATCCCCGTGAACAAGGTGGCCGAGAGCGAGGGCAACCGTATAGTGAAGATGCGCACCCGGCTCAAGGGCCGCATCATCGGCCAGGACGAGGCCATCGAGACGGTGGTGCGCGCCATCCAGCGTAACCGGGCGGGCCTCAAGGACCCCAACCGCCCCATCGGCACCTTCCTCTTCTTCGGCCCCACCGGCGTGGGCAAGACCCAGCTGGCACGTTCCCTGGCCGAATATCTGTTTGACAGCGAGGAAAACCTCATTCGCATAGATATGAGCGAGTACATGGAGAAGTTCAGCGTGTCCCGCCTCATTGGCGCGCCTCCTGGATATGTGGGCTATGAAGAAGGCGGCCAGCTTAGCGAGCGGGTGCGCCGGAAACCCTATGCGGTGGTACTGCTGGACGAGATTGAAAAAGCCCACCCGGACATCTTCAACCTGCTGTTGCAGGTGATGGACGAGGGCCGGCTCACAGACAGCAATGGCCGTACGGTGGACTTCAAGAATACCATTGTAATCATGACCTCCAACGTGGGAAGCCGGGAAGTGCAGGACTACGGCAGCGGAATCGGTTTTGCCACGGCGGGCAAAAAAGTGGAGGTGGACCGCCGGAGCGTAGTGGAAAAGGCTGTTCGCAAGGCCTTCCCGCCGGAGTTTATCAATCGCGTGGACGAGCAGGTTTACTTCAATTCCCTGAGCCGGGAAACCCTGGAGGAAATCATTGACATTGAGCTCAAGGATCTGCGGGAGAGGGCCCTGGAAGCCGGTTACAAGCTCACCATCACCCCTGCCGCCAAGAGGCTGGTGGCCGATGCCGGCTACGATCCCGCCTACGGTGCCCGCCCGCTTAAGCGCGCCGTGATGCGCTATGTGGAAGACCCGGTGTCCGAGTTCATCATCAGCGACCGCATCCTGGCCTCCAAAAAGAAGGCCGATGCCGCCCCGCGCACCCTTCGCGTGGGTCTCTCCCCGGACAAGGAATCCACCGTGGTGGAGCTGAAAGCTGACTAAAGCGCCAACGCATCCTCCATCTCCAGATCAAGATCTTTGATCATATCCTGGAGGGCCTTGAAGGAAGTGTCGGAGGAAATCATGTTTCCGAGGATGTCCGTGTTGTAGTCTGTGTTTCTCATAACGGCTTCGTTTTTATTTCTGCTGCAAAGTTACCGCCAGCTTGCGCCAAATCACTGCACAAGCTGGCGAATTTTTCATTTTTTTATTCCATAAAAAATCTTTACCTTTGTATGTTTTAAGGAACTGTGAAAAAGAATGGATAACAACGAAGAAAAGAACGTGCTCGAGGAGCCCCAGGAAACCGGGTATATCGAGCCGGTAGAAATAGACCACGAAATGCGTACGGCCTACATCGACTATTCCATGTCGGTGATTGTGTCCCGTGCCCTTCCGGACGCCCGTGACGGTCTCAAACCCGTCCAGCGCCGCGTCCTCTTCGGCATGGACAACATGGGCCTCAGCTATTCCAGCCAGACCAAGAAGAGCGCCCGTATCGTGGGTGAGGTCATGGGTAAGTTCCACCCGCACGGCGACGCCAGCGTATACGACGCCATGGTGCGCCTGGGCCAGGAATGGAACCAGCGCTATCCCATGGTGAAGGGCCAGGGCAACTTCGGCTCCGTAGACGGCGATTCCCCGGCCGCCATGCGTTACACCGAGGCCAAGCTCCAGAGAATGGCCGAAGACGTCCTGGGCGACATGGACAAGGATACCGTGGACATGACGCTCAACTTTGACGACACCATCGAAGAGCCCACCGTGCTGCCCACCAAGGCCCCGCTGCTGCTGCTCAACGGCGCATCCGGTATTGCCGTAGGTATGGCCACCAACATGGCTCCCCACAACCTGGGAGAGTGCTGCGACGCCATCTGCGCCTATATCGACAACCCGGAAATCACCACCGACGAGCTCATGCAGTACATCAAGGGTCCGGATTTCCCCACCGGCGGCATTGTCATGGGCAAAGCCGGCATCAAGGAAGCCTACGAGACCGGCCGCGGCCGCGTGGTCATCCGCTCCAAGACAGAGATCGAGGTGGACGACAAGGGCCGTGAGACCATCGTCGTCACCGAAATCCCGTACATGGTGAACAAGCGGGAAATGATTGAAAAGATAGCCCAGCTTGCCGACGACAAGAAAATAGAAGGCATCTCCTATATCAACGATGAGAGCTCCCGCGGCGAAACCCGCGTGATCATCCGCCTCAAGCAGGGCACCAATTCCGGCGTTGTCCTTAACATGCTGTTCAAGTACAGCCCCCTGCAGAGCAGCTTCTCCTTCAACAACGTGGCCCTGGTGAAGGGACGTCCCCGCACCCTCAGCCTCAAGGAGATCATCGGCCAGTTCGTGGAATTCCGTCATGAGGTTGTGGTACGCCGCACCAAGTTCGAGCTGGACAAGGCCCAGAAGCGCGCCCACATCCTGGAAGGCCTGCTCAAGGCCATGGACCTCATCGACGAGATTGTCCACCTCATCCGCTACGAATCCAAGAACCGCGATGACGCCAAGGAAATGCTCCAGGCCCGTTACGGCTTCACCGAGCCCCAGGCGGCCGCCATCATCGCCCTCACCCTGGGCCAGCTCACCGGTCTGGACCGCGAGAAGCTCAAGAACGAGTACGACGAGCTCATGAAGTTCATCGAGCGTTGCCTCCAGATCCTGGGCTCCGTGGAAGAGCAGTTCAACGTGGTCAAGGCCGAAACCCAGGACCTCAAAGCCCGCTACGGAGACCCTCGCCGCACAGAGATCACCCTGGCTGACGACGAATTCAACCCCGAGGACTTCTATGCCGACGAAGACCAGGTAATCACCATTTCCCACCTGGGTTACATCAAGCGCACCCCGCTCACCGAATTCCGCACCCAGAACCGCGGCGGCGTGGGCATGAAGGGCAGCGCCACCCGTGACGAAGACTTCATCGAGCACATCTATATCGCCAACACCCACAGCACCATGCTTCTGTTCACGCAGAAGGGCCGGTGCTACTGGCTCAAGGTATACGAGATTCCGGAAGGCAACCGCACCTCCAAGGGCCGCGCCATCCAGAATAT
>JAFZWC010000080.1 GCA_017617475.1 Bacteroidales bacterium | reverse complement strand
TTTTCTTCAGCGATACCGGCCTTGAAGGCGGGCATATACTGGTCCAGGGTAATCTGGGAGAACGGGGCGGTCCCGTACGGGGTGTCCCATTCCTGCAGGAATACGTTGTTGGAATTGTTACAAGCAGCAAGCATAGCTAATGCGGCCACAAAGATTACAGTTTTTTTCATTGCACCGAAACTGAAGGTTCATCGATAAGGGAGAACTGGGCCGATCCGCTGTAAATGGTGAGGATGCCCGTAATGGAAACCGTCTCACCGGAGAGAATCTTGGCCGACAGCTTTTCATCGGCAAACTTGGCATAGCCGCTGGTGCGTACCTGCACCGTGGTGGAGCCCAGGGTGAAGTAATGCGACACGTAATTGGCCGTCGCGTTCTTGATCATGATTTCCTTGTAGGTGAGGTCCTCGTCCGGAGCGAAGCTGTCCAGCGTCTTGCCCTGGAGACCGGCGCTGCGGGGCGTAGTGGTGGCAATGGCACCATACTTAGTGTTGCCGCTGCCCACCTGCGCATTGTCCCACACACCGCTCTGCAGATAGCCGATGTAACCGGCCTTGGAGCAGGACCAGGTATCGATTCCCCAGGTTCCTGCATCCGACAGGAACACGCGGTTCTCCGGATTAGCGCTCTTGTGCGGCAGGTTGGAGTTGGGATAGAACAGAGCAAAAATCTCGTTGCCGTACTTGAGGCCACTGATAGTCACATACTTACCCCAGAGATTGCCCTTAAAGCCGGCGCTGATGGAGGCCTTGAGCTCGGCCTCGGTCACCACAACAGGCTGGAGAGGCTGGTCCAGGGCACCGCGGAATACATGCTGGTCGATGATAGCCTGGACATCGATGTAAGAGGTCTCATACTCGTTGGTAGAGGTCTGATCGGCCTCCATACCCAGCTGCGGCATGCCGTTGTAAGCTCCCAGGGTGAGACCGTCGCAGAAGACGTAAATCCACTGCCCCACGGTGTAATCGCTGTACAGGGAACTCTTTCCCAGTTTAAGGTCAATACCGCCGGTCTCGTCCTGGATATACATTTCCCGGTAGATATTGCCGGTACGGTCCGACGACGTCACCTGGCCTTTAATCCAGATATTCCCGGTCACCTCCCAGGGTTTGCTCTTGTAGTTGGCCTTGAGGTTGGCTATAGTGGTAAAGGTGCCGCTGAAGCCCGGAAGCGTAGCCTCCGTGTAGGGGACATAGGCTGCGGGCTCATTGGCGTCGAAGGTGAATACAGGCTGCCATTCTTCTTTCAGACTCTGGCAGGAAACAAGCGCTGCAAGGGCGCAAATAGCAAAAATACTCTTTTTCATGGCGCTTAGAATCTGAAATAAATGTTGAGCATGTAATTGACGCCTGCCATGTAGAAGTACTTGGGATCAAAGCGGTAATAGCGTTCCTTGGACACAGTGTTGTCCACCATACGGGTTTGCTCGTAACCGCCGGTCTTCACGTTCTTGTTGTTGAGCAGGTTCTTCACATTGAGCGAGAAGCCCAGCTGGTACTTCCGTTGGATGTACCAGGACTTACCCACGGACAGATTCACCAGGAAGGCCGGGGCAAACTTCTCCTGCGAGGTCATGTACAGGACCTCAGCATCAGTGAGAACGCGGTCCGGGCCGTATACGGCTTCGTCAGTGCGGTACAGGGGGTTCATATCCAGGTAGGCGCGGTCGAAGTATTCCACATCGGCGTCTATGAACCAGTAATTGTAATTGTAGTTAAGGCCTAGGCTTAGGGCAGTCTGCGGCGTAGAAGGCAAGTAGTGCTTCACCACGGTGCCGTCCGACAGCATGGTCTGCTTCCAGTACGGGACCGACACATTGGACATCACGATTTCGGCGCTGTTGTCCACGGTCTGGGTCATGGTGGGAGTGGAAGTGTAGATATACTCACCCCAGGCCAGCACGCCCTGCAGGCTCAGGTTGGGAACGATATATGTAGGAATCTTGAAGCCCAGTTCCACGCCCATGTTGCGCTGATCCATGCCGCTGATGGCAAAGTTGGAGAAGGCGTTCTGGAGGTCATCGTAGGCACTCATCACCTTGCTCTGACCCTTGATGGTGGTATAGTAGAAGGAGGCGCGCACGTTGATGCCGTTACCACTGTACTGCCAGTTGGCATCGGCCGAGAAGGTCTTCACAGGTTCCAGCTTGGACACCATGGAGTTGCGGGTGCGGGGGCTCAGGAACACCTGGTTGAACTTGGGGGCTTCATTGAAGTAGCCCACATTGGCATACACGCGCATGTTACCGCCAATCACGTAGTTCAGGCCCAGCTTGCCGGCATAGGTGAGGAATTTGGCCTTGGCCGATTTTCCATAGGAGGTGGTGACAGTGGTGCCGTCGGCCTCATAGGTGGGTTCCACAGTGACACCGTCCACCACCAGCTTGTTGCCGTTTGCATCCAGGCCGGGGAACAGACCCTTACGCATGAGGCCTTCACGCCAGAAGCTTTCGTAACCGATGCGGCCGCCCACATTCACGCTGAAGGAGCCCAAAACGAACTTACCGTTGATCCAGCCGCCATAGTTACGCACCTGGGCGTAATAGTCGTAGCCGTATTTGTCGCCCACCTTCACCTGCTGCGCGCTGCCGTGGGTCATGTAGTAATCCAGGTCGTTCTGCAGTTTGTACGGGGTGGCCGCAAAGTCACGCTCGGCAAAGTTGTCGATGTTCAGGAAATACTGGCCACCCAGCATATCGGCCACCGTCTTGTAATATTCGGTGCGGTTGATGCGGGCCGACAAGCCACCGGTGAGGGTGACGACCTCGTTCAAACGGGCCTTGAAGTTGATACCCAGGTTCAGGTCACGCTGGTCTGTGTGGCGTTCTTCCTGCACATACTTGGAACGGCCGCCTTCCTGGGCGCGGTTCACATCGTACATGCGATCCCAGTTCACATGGGTGAGTTCCGGATAGCTCTTGGCATGGGTCCACACTTCCCGGGTCCAGCCCCACTTGACGTCGTTGTGACGGTTCATGTCCTCGTTGGCGTCCATGAAGTAACTGGGGAGGTTGCGGTAATAGTCCGGGCGGGGATCCTGTGCATCGTACCAATCCAGGGCGGTGTAACCATTCTTGCCAAAGCGGTAGAGCACGGTGGCGCTGCCCTCGAACTTGTCGCTGGGAGTGAAGTCATACTTGAGGATAGCGATGGGCTCGTGCGTTTTGCGCACACGGGCATTGCGCACCTTGCCGTTCTGATAACCCCAGTTGGAGTTGTACATGTTGTCCCCCATGAGGTCGTACACCTCCTGCGTGGAGGAATTCTGGGCACCGCGCTGGCCGGGTGTGCCGAAGAAAACGAGGCTCAGCTTGTTCTTGTCGTTCAGCACTTTGTCGGCGGCCAGATAGTAGGCAAAGGAACGGTAATAGACGCCGTCAATCCAGTCGTTGCCGCCCAGACGGGCGCTCACGTTACCGGCAAAGGACCAGCCATTGTCCATGGGACCGGTGGCATAGGATGCCATAACGCGCAGACGGTAAAGGGCGCTATTGGTAAGGATGCTGCCGCGGAGGCCCTTGCGCACCTCTCCGGCGGTGCCGAAGATGTTAGTGAGGCCGTTATAGCCGCCAAAGCCGAAATCCGATACCTCGGCGCCGTTCACCGACTCCTTGGAACGCATGGCCTCGTTCAGGCCGCTCCACAGGGAGAAGGGGCTGTAGCCGGTAATGGCGTCGTTCATCTTCACGCCGGCTAGGTAAACGTCCTGGCTCTCGGAGCTGTAACCGCGGGCGCGGAAACGAACGGCCGAGAAGTTATAACCGGCGATGGAATTGAACACGTCGTTTGAACCGAAAAGGATGGTGGGGTTATCATTGTAACCGCTATCATCCATGTCGAAGGCCGCGAAGGAATCGTCGTCCACCTCGGCCACTTTCTGAACAGAGGAAAGGGAGAGGTTGAACATATTCTTCACATAGCCGTCGTTCACGGTCACCTGCACCTGGGTCTCCAGGAATTCCGGAGCCTCGATGACAAGGGTGTAAATACCATCGGCAAGGCCCTGGATGAGGAAGTTACCATTCTCATCGGAGGTTGCCTGGGCCAGTTGTGCCGCGCCCTGCATAAGGACGAGGCGGGCATTCTCCACGGGCTGTCGCCCGTTGCGGTTGATTACCGTACCCTTCACGCCTCCCGTGGGTTCCTGCGCTAGCAGGGACACGGAAAAGAGCAGGGCGGCGAATGCCAGAATCAGTCGCTTGATCATATCGGGTTATTTTTTAATCACAATGTAGGTGGGATAGTGGTCGCTGTAACCGCCGATGAAGGCACCGTTGGAGAATGTGCGGAACGGGGTTCCCTTGTACTGTCCGGTCTGATTGGTGAGGAAAGGCTTCACAAACACGCGGCCATAGTACTTGCCCTTCACGATAGGCTGGATCTGGAAAGTTCCGGCGGGGGCGTGGGCCAGGGCATTGTTCACCATCACAATGTCGAAGATATTGCCCTCTCCGCGATAATAGAGGGAGCTGTAACCGTTCTTGATCATACTCAAGAACGGGTCGAAGAAATCCTGGTCGGTGGTTTCGGCAATCGTCTCCTTACCACGGAGATATTCTGTCATGGAGACGTCGGTGGGGTTGTCGTTCATATCACCCATCACCACAATCTTGATTCCCGGGAATTCCTTCTGGAGCTCCATAGCACGCTGATAGGCAATCTCGGCCCCGCGAGGACGGAGGTCGGCACCCTTGCCGCCCAGACGGGACGGCAGGTGGCACACGAAGAAGGCGAACATCTCGCCGTCGATGGTGCCGCGTACCATCAGCACGTCACGGGTGCGGAAGTCGTCCTTTTCCTCCTGGGTCCACTCGCTCCAGTCGATGCGGGAATTCTCGAAGGTGAAGGGA
>JAFZWC010000079.1 GCA_017617475.1 Bacteroidales bacterium | reverse complement strand
TCATACTGTTTGCGGTAGCTTTGGTGGTCCTCGTTATACTGGGCCTGTGCAGTCACTGATCCCAATAGCACTTTAAACCATGTTTTGCGAACAGTGCGGCGCTCCCATTCCCGAAGGAGCCAAATTCTGCGAACAATGCGGCGCACCCGTGGCGGGTCCCGCCCCCGTACGGGCTCAATCTCCCGAACCCGTACCCCAGCCTGCGCCCCAGGCTGCCCCGCAGGCAGAGTCCCTGCCGCGGAGAGGGGAGGCCCGGCCCCGTCGCTTTTCACCGTTGCGCCTGATAATCGGCACCCTGCTGCTGGTGGCCCTTGCTTATGCGGCTTACTGGGTGCTGGCTAACCTGTAATACGTTTATGGACAACAAAACTTTCCTCCGCTTTCATGCGAATCTTCGCTCTGCCTTCATCCAGGCCAGCGAGGTATGTGTCATCTGGCGTACGCCGGACAGTGACCAGAAGTATAATGCCTTCGAGATGGAGCAGATTGTCAAGGACTTCGACGCCGAAAACCCCTGTCCCGAGGGAAGTTGTTACGAAGTGAGCGTGGAGGGCGCCATCGGCTTTTTCCCCGGCGTCCAGTACCTCACCCGCTGGCTCTTCCTGCCCTGCATGGATGAGAATTCCGTCACCGAATTCGTTGAGGACATGGTAGACAAACTGCAGCAAATCAAGGCCGAAGGGGAGGCCCCTGCTGCCTGCTTCTGCCCCAATTGCGGGCAACCCTATCCCGACGACGAAACCCGCTTCTGCCCCAACTGCGGCACGCCGCGTCAATAAAACGACATCGATTATGGAAATAGAGATTGACTTGTCTTCTGTAGAAGCCCAGGTGATGACCGGGCGTTATACCAGCCTGGCAACGGCACTTGGCGCTGCCATGAATTACTGCGGGGTTTGGAAACTCAAGGACAAGGACAAAAAGCTCAACGCCCTGGAAGTGATGAGTTTTATGGGCAAGTTCGACGAGGAGCACCCCATCCCGGAGGACGACCCCTCCTTCTTCCGTGTAAGTGCCGAAGGTGCTATTGGCATCTGCCCCGGCGTGGAGTATATGACGGACTGGCTGCTCATTCCGGCCATGGATGAGGAGTCCGTCAAAAAGTTTGAAGAGGACGTGAAAAAGCTCCAGGCCCTCGTAGAGGCCAAACAGGCTCCGGCCCCGGAGATTCCGGTGGTCAAAGCCAAATTCTGCCCCAATTGCGGTACCCCGTACCGCAACGACGCGGTAAAATTCTGCGCCAACTGCGGCACCCCCAGACAATAAAAAAGGATTCTTATGAGTACCCAACCCACCCGCCAGAAGTTCTGGCCCTTTCTGAAGAGTTACCTCAAGCGGAGCCTGGAGGTGTACAAGCACCCCAAGCAACTGCTGCCCACCATCATCCTTACCGTGGTGTGGATGGTATTGGGCATCGTGCAGTTGAAGGTCAAGGAGAACCTGCCCATGCAGGTGCTCAATTTCATTACGTATGCGCAGGGAGGCCTGTACGGCGGCGTGGTAGGCGCCATCGGCGGCATCCTGGGCAAGGTGGTGGTGGCCGCGTTCGTGAACGCCCTCATTGTGCCGCTGTTCAGCGGAAAGAAGCCGTTTGGCAGCCTGGGTGAGGGTTTTAAGGAACTGGGAAAGCAGATCTCTTTTGACAGTAAGGAAACGCTGGCACCCCTTCTCAAGGGTTTGGGAGCCGCAATGCTCATCTATATCCTGTTCAACATCACGGCCCGATTCGAGAACAGCATGGCCGGTATCATGGCGGCGGTTTCCTTTGCCCTGGCCTTGGGAAGAAAGAACGGGTTTATGTGGGACCTGGCCTTCAGCTACGCCAACAGTGTTTCCAAGGGGAAGACGCCCAGTTACCAGAACGTGCTGCGGGGCATCACGGGCATGTCCCTGGGCTTTGCCCTGGCCGTGGCTCTCGGCGCCGTCGTTCCCAGCCTGGTGAGCCTGCTGGGCATCGTGGCCCTCATAGTAGGTTGGATTATGGGGAAGGGGAGCAAAAAGGAAGCGGCCGCCACCCTGTCGCTGCTCCTGCTTTTCACCCTTTCCCAGCAGGAACTGCGGGCGCAGGATGAACCGTCAGCAGTTTCCTCCGAGGGCGCCTGGGTGCTGGTTGACAAGAAAACCACCCTGAGTGCCTCTTCTTATGATAGCGGAGATTATGACGCAGGCAATGGTGTGCTTAATAGAGTGGTCATAGAAAATGTTTCAGGCACCGTGGAGCAATTTGAATTTGACGGAGATTTTATCTCCCAGACGCCTCGCAGCTGGACGGGAGGAACGGGATACAACGAAGCGTCGCATAACAAATCCCATGCGGAGGCCGCCGTAACGCCCTTTGAAGGTCCCTATCGGCCCGGGGAGGTCTTCGAAGCCCATTATAACGGAAAGGTGAATGGGTCCGCTATTATGCAGATTTATAGCAATATCCATCTTCAGATATTCCTTTCATACTATCCGGGCGAGTCGGCCATGGCATCCTGGCAGTTCCCCAATGGAGACGATCAGTACTGGAACTTTACCTTCCCCACAGTGGAGGAGGCGAAGGGAGAAAGATTCACCATCTCTTATCGCATCGAATTGGTGGAGGTTGTTTTGCAGATTGACTACATCTTTGAATGGGGAGGCCGACCGGAAATGACCCTGGGCGATTTCTCCGACATACTGTGGTGGGCCATGGGCGGTGAAGGTGAGCACGCTCCGGTCGAATGGACCATTGCCATTGCCATCATCGGAGGTTTTGGTGGCGCTATTGGCGCCGGTTTGGGTGGCGGACTGGGCGGCGGCACCGTCCCCGACGGTAACGGCCCTCTTTCTCCCGAAGAAGAGGAATGGCTACGCTGGCAAAAGGAGGCCGAAGACAGGCGCAGGCGTTACCTGACCGACAACCCGGACGGGACGCGGACCATGAGGGATCCAGCCACGGGGAAAGACTATACCCTCTATCCCACCTATGACGAAGACGGCAATCAGACGGGCTGGAAGAACGAGAATGACACGCCGTACAGTGAAGACAGTATAGACGAATGGTTGGGCGACCGCGACAGGAATTCAGATTATTATAGCCATAACGAGTATAAGGGAGAGAAAAACCTGGCCGATCAGCGGGCGAAGAACGATGCCCGCAATGCGGCCGATGCCAAACGTGGCAGCAGTAAGGAGGCCGACGACTACAAGGCTTGGAAACAGGCGCTTGAGGCCGAAGGGAAAAGGCAGGATTACATGGAGCGGGTTGGCAACCGGTATCTGGTGGACGGGGACCTGCCCAAGCGTGAGACAGAAATCAAAAAAGCGATTATCAGAAAACAGCAGGACGCTTTGCGGGAATACGGGAAACAAATCATGAGACAAAACCAGATAGCCCAGGCCGGAGCCTATGTGGAATCTGTTCAGAAAGTCTGTGACGTAGGTATTACCGTCGGGGCACAGGTGGTCCCAGGAGGAAAGAAAGTACAGGCAGGATATTCCTTGCTCAAGAATGGACTCAGCAGGGCGTATGAGGCGCATGGAAAGGGAGGATCCTTTGCTGCCGGTCTTGGCGTAGGGACCCTAGAGGGTGGCCTCGAAGTGGCACAGAACAATGTTGGAGACCTTGTGGGTAAGTACGGCGGAGGTGCAGCGGCCAAGTCCGGGGCACAAGCGGGCGTAGGTGTCGTGAAGGAGATCTTTACCGGCTGGTATGAAGGAAAAGACCCCAAGGAAATTGCGAAGAATGTGGCTAAATCTACGGCAACGGAAGCCGCCAAGTTAGGCGTTGGACAGTTGACCGATAAAGTAACGAAATTCGTGAATTCCGGTTATAATGATACGGGCTTCGTCTATGGCAGTATGTACAACGATAAAATTGGAGGTGCCATTCATCAAAATGTGGAAAGAGCCCAGGCAATAAAAGACGGCTTTGAAACGGGTGTAGATGCTGGTAGTCAGTATTTTGACAGAGTGTTTGACGGTAAACCTGATTTAGATTAATGAATATGGACCCCAATAACTACACCGGCGAGCGCGTTCGCCTTTGCGAAGACGGGAAATACCGTTGGACCCATCCGTTGGATTTGAAGAAGAATCCGACCATCCTCATCCTGGTGTACAAACTGTTCGGCCTCTTCTTCAGCATCCCGCTCCTCTATATGGTAGTCCGCGCCGCCATCGAGGGCGACTGGGCCCGGGTCTGGGAAAACAGCATCAAGATCTGGCTCATTGTCATGGCTGTTTTCGCCGTTATCATCTACCTTTCCTACCGGATGGTAATGGGATTCTACGGCGGCAAATTCATCGTCCACTTCACGCTGGACTCCGGGGAGCTGTCCTATCGGCAGGACGCCGTCCAGGAGCAGCGGTCCAGAAAACTCGGTATCCTGGCCTTCCTCGTGGGTCTTGTGAGCGAAGATCCGTCCACCATGGGTCAGGGCATGCACATGGCTTCCGGCAGCGCTCACACCGCCCCGCTCGACAAGAT
>JAFZWC010000078.1 GCA_017617475.1 Bacteroidales bacterium | reverse complement strand
CTGCTCGGCCACGCTCTTCTTAGCGTCGTTGATGGCCTTGGCGGCAGCTTCCTTACCCAGAGCCTCGATATAGCCGGACTCGTCGCGGATATCCGTTACGTTCACGTTGATGAGCTTGAGGCCGATTTTGCGCAGTTCGGCTTCCACGTTGGTGGACACGTTGGCCAGGAATTTGTCGCGGTCGGCGTTGATTTCCTCGATATCCATGGTGGCGATGACCAGACGCAGCTGGCCGAAGAGGATATCGGTGGCGATGTTCTGGATGCTGTCCACGCTCAGGCCCAGCAGACGTTCGGCGGCGTTGGTCATGTTCTCCGGCTCGGTGGAGATACCCACGGTGAAGCGGCAGGGAACGTCTACGCGGATGTTCTGCTTGGACAGGGCGTTGGTGAGGTTGCACTCGATGGAGATGGGCTTGAGGTCCAGGAAGGCATAATCCTGGAAAACAGGCCAGATGAAGGCGGCGCCGCCATGGATGCAACGGGCCGATGAAATGGAACCGGCACCGTTCTTTCCTGTCTTACCGTAAATGACAAGGATTTTGTCCGAAGGGCAGCGGCGATAGCGCTTGAGGATGGCCGACAGGGTAACGAATACCACGGCCACAATAATGAGGATCAGATACAGTTGAGGCATAATAATTATACGGTATAAGTGTTACTTTCTTCTACTAACAAGGTATTGGCGTCCACGGCGTCCACCACACGGATGGAGGTGCCGGTCTTGAGCGGGGTTTCGCTCTCCGTGACGGCATCGTACTCGCGCACGGCTCCGCTGATGGTGATTTGCACCTTACCCTGACCGCTGCGGGCGGCCGGGATGGTGAGGTAGACCTTGCCCTCGCAGCCGGCGGCCGATTTCTGGAGGTTGATGTTGCCGCTCTGCTGCATGCCGGCCAGCCACTTGAACAGATACATCACGGCGGCCACCAGAGCGAGGCCGATGAGCACGGACAGGATAATGCGCAGCGGGATGTTGGGCACGCTTTCCTGCAGGAGGATGGCGCTCCATCCGAAGCCCAGGATGAAGTTCACAAAGTTGCGGAAGGTGTACAGGTTGGCACCGCCGTCGATGTTGGAGAGGTCGGCCCCGTCCATGGAGGTATCCACATCCACGTCGAAGTTCGAGTCTGCATCGGCCCCTACGAAGGTGAGGATGCTTTGGATAATGAACACGAGCGAAGCCGTCAGGGTGACTCCCCACAGGATTTTCATGACAAGGCTGAGTTCAGCCCACCAGGTAGCAATCATAGTGTTTCAGTGTTTATTTTCTGCAAATATAGTAAAATTTATTGAAATGCAATAAAAATTTAAAGAATATTCACAGATTCTTCGCTCCGCTCAGAATGACAAAGGCGTGGTCTGTCATTCTGAGAAGCGAAGCGACGAAGAATCTGTATTTTTTATTATATTTGTAATTCAACACTGAACCGCATGAATACACACGTTGTCATCATGGCCGGCGGAATAGGGAGCAGGCTCTGGCCGCTCTCTACGCCGGACGTACCCAAACAATTCATAGATGTGCTGGGCGTAGGCCGCAGCCTCATCCAGCTCACGGTGGACCGCTTCGCCCCTGTCTGTGCCCCGGACCATTTCTGGGTGGTCACCGGCGAAAGGTACGTAGACCTGGTGAAGGAGCAGCTGCCCGCCATCCCGGCCGACCAGATCCTGGCCGAACCCGAAGGCCGCAATACCGCCCCGTGCATTGCGTACGCCTCCTGGAAAATCAAGAAAAAGGACCCTGAAGCCAACGTGGTAGTCACCCCGGCCGACGCCCTGGTGCTCAAGACCGCAGATTTTGCCGATACCATAGCCAAGGCCCTGGCTTTCACCGGGGAAAGGGACGCCATAGTCACCGTGGGCATTGCGCCCACCCGTCCGGAAACGGGCTACGGCTACATCCACGCCACGGAAGCCCTGCACGGCCAACTGGTAAAAGTGAGCGAATTCAAGGAGAAGCCGGACCTGGACACCGCCCTCCAGTATCTGGAAGACGGCCACTACTTCTGGAACGCCGGCATCTTCGTCTGGAACATCGATACCATAATAAGGGAACTTAGCGCCTACGCTCCGCAGATTGCCGGTGTCATGAATGAGCTTGCGCCCTCCTTCTACACAGACAAGGAGAGCGCGGAGTTGCATCGGCTCTTCCCCACCTGTGAAAAGATTTCCATCGACTACGCCGTCATGGAAAAATCTCCTTATATCTATGTGATTGCCGAAGACCTCGCCTGGAGCGACCTCGGCAGCTGGGGATCCATCCAGACCCACCTGAAGGCCGACGAAGACGGCAACACGGTGGTGGGTTCCGACGTACGCCTGTTCGACTGCCAGAACTGCCTGGTCCACACCTCCTCCGAAAAGACCGTTGTGGTGGAAGGCCTTGACGGCTACATAGTTGCCGAATCCAAGGACCGCCTCCTGGTCTGCCGCCTCTCCCAGGAGCAGCACATCAAGGAATTCAGTGCGTAGCGACGCCTTGTCATTTCGAGCGAAGTCGAGAAATCTTTTTGAAAAAAGTTAATTTAACTTTTGCTTTTTCAAAAAAAGTAACTACCTTTGCAATCCCGTTTACGGGAAACCTCAAAACGAGAGACTCGTTAGCTCAGTTGGTAGAGCACAACACTTTTAATGTTGGGGTCTCGGGTTCGAGCCCCGAACGGGTCACAAAACCAGACTGAATGCGCTCTTAGCTCAGCTGGTAGAGCAGCTGACTCTTAATCAGCGGGTCTAGGGTTCGAGTCCCTAAGAGCGCACGAAAGGCGATCCATCCGGACCGCCTTTTTTCGTGTATTCAAGAATATCTTATTTGCAGAAGTGGTTGTACATCCGCTGGAGCGTGCCTTCCAGAACGCCGCTCTGCTCATCCTCGAAGTCACCGTAGGTGCCGGAGGAGATGCAGACCAGGCCGAAGCTGCGGTCCGGGGCCCAGAACATGGCGCTGCGGAGGCCGTAAGCGCCACCGGTGTGACCCACCAGCTCAATGCCGGGGATCTTGTCAAAGTCGTGCCACAGGGCCAGACCATAGTGCTCGGGCTCTGAGCGGGGGGTCTGCATGCTGCGGGAAGAAGCCTCGGAGATGATAACGGTGCCGTCCGGAGCCGTACCCCAACCCATGTGCATCATCATGTATCGGGCCAGGTCGCAGGCCGATATCTTCATGCCGCCGGTGGGAGAAAAGACGGGCGTATCATAGCCGAACTTGTAGTTGGCGATGCGTTTGCTGCGGGGAGCATAGGCATCCACCTCTTCCACATACTTGCCGTTTTCGTAGGCATACAGTTTGGCGAAGCGGGAAGCGTCCAGGGAATCTACGCAGTAGCCGCCGTAAAGGCCCAGGGGCTTCAGGACATGATTCACCACATACTGGTCGAAGCGTTCTCCGGAAAGCTTTTCGATGAACGTTCCCACCAGGTTGAAATTGAGGTTGCAGTACTCGTAACCGGTTCCGGGCTCATAGTCGTTGTAGCACTGCTCCCAGCTCTTGTTGGTAGCGGGATTAATGCGGTCCAGTTCAAAATAGCCCTGGCTGTCATTGATACTGGAAGTGTGCGAGAGCAGCATTTCCAGGGTGATAACCTTCTCGGGATATTTGGGGTTGCGGATGGGGAAGCCGGCCAGTTCGCTCACATCGGTGTCCAGGGTAACCAAACCCTTCTCAATGAGCTGCATCATGGAGGTGGCGCTGAAACTCTTGGAGATGGATGCAATACGGAACAGGGAATTCTCCTGAATGGGAGCCCCGGTTTCAAGGTCAGCCACTCCAAATTCGTGGTGGTACACAATCTGGTTGTCCTTGACCACGGCCACGGCCAGGCCCACATTTCCAATCTTCTGACGGTAGGCTTCGATGTCTTTTTCAAAGGCCGATTCCCGGCTCACGGGCGCGCCGCAGGAAAGGACCAGAGTCCCTGCCAAAAGGGCTGATAACAGATACTTAACTCGCATATTAATAACCGAACATTTCTTCAGGGGTAACGATGGTTACAGGACCCAGGGTACGCAGGAAATCCATATCCAGATCCTTGATGTCGCCCAGGATGGCGTAGTGATAGGTACGTCCGCGGATCCAGTCCTCGTGGGTGGAGAGGAGGTCGAACATGGTCAGGCTTCCCACCTTGTCGTAGATGAGTTTCTCACGCGGGATAGTCAAACCCAGGTCTTTGTTGCGCACATAGGTATACAGCACCGTGATGCCGTGGATGCGCTGGGAGCGGATCTTGTTGAGGATGGCACTCTTGGCAATCTCCAGATTCTCAGGAGACTCGGGCATGGTTTCAATAATTTCTTCGAATCCCTCCACGGCCTTGCGCAGTTTGTCGTTCTGGGAGGCGATGGTGGCACGGAAATAATACTCGTCGTTGGTAAAGGTAGGCCGCATCAGGTTGGCTCCGGCACGGTAGGCCAGGGCACGGGATTCGCGCATCTCCTGGAACACGATGGAATTCATTCCGGTGCCGTAGTACTCGTTGAAGAGCTCAATGTAGGGGGCCTGTTCCACAATGAGGGACTCACCGCGGTTGGAGTACTGCATGTAGCTGAATTGACGGGAATTGTAGTTGCCTACATACACCTTGGGTTCGCGGGTGAGAATCTTGCGGGGACGCAGGCTGTGAACGTCCTTGAGTTCGCCCAGTTTGTGATTATTCAGAAGTTCCTTTACCTCCTCCAGGGTGGCAGGGCCATAGTAGAGGATGCGGTGCTTATAAGTAAACAACTGCTGGAAACTCTGTACCAGGGCATGGGAGGTCATCTTCATCACCTGATCGTTGGTGAGGGTAGAGGCTTTGATAACCTCCGGGCCGAACATCATGTAGCGCTGGAGAGCGGTGTTGCAGGCACCCTGGCGCTTCTTGGCATCGGCCCTGGAACGGATCATATCGGCCTTGAGGCCGTCCAGCGATGCGGGATCCGGGAGGGCGTGGCGGGCTATGGAAGCAGCCAGATCCAGGACCTTGGTGGTATTCTCTCCCAGGCCGCGGATGGTAAGGGTGGTGAGGTTGGAACTCACGTTCATGTTCCACTTGGAAGCCAGGGAATACAGCTCTACGGAGATGTCCTTGGACGACATGCCCGGAATGCCCAGGAAGCGGATGTATTCCGAGGCCATCGGGAGCACAGGGTCGTCATTGCTGCCGAAGTCGAACCAGAAGGTAAGGGTGGCTATATCGTTCTTGGTGTTCTGCTTGTAAAGGAGTTCCATTCCTTCGAAACTGTCCACCACCATGTCTTTCTCGAAGTCCACAAAAACGGGCTCGATGGGGGTTACCTCGGTGGCGGCAATCTCCTGGAGGAAGGAGCTCTGCTTGTCACGGTTGGTAACGATGGGAGTGATCTTGGGGGCGCTGATGCGCTTGACTGAGGGATCCGGACCCGTGTGCTTATATACCACGGCGGCGTTTTCGGGAATCAGGTTCTGCTTGGCCCAGTTTACGATGTCTTCCTTGGTCAGGGCCTGGGTGAGCTTGATCTTCTCTACCTCGGACTGCCAGGTGCGTCCGTCCACGAAAGCGTTCATCATGATGCCGGCACGGGAACGGTTGCTCTCCAGGCTGTTCATCATGGACAGGCGGTAATTGGCCTGGGCGGCCTTAACCAGATTCTCGGAGAAATCACCGGAGGCCAGGCGGTACACCTGCTCTTTGATAAGGTCTGTCGCTTCCTGGAGGGACTGGCCTTCCTTGGGCTGAATCTCGGCCAGCATGATGCCCCAGTCGGAACGGTTGTAGGGGGAAATGGTCACATCCAGCACCTTCTGGTCCTGCATCACATTCAGGTCGATGAGACCGGCAAGGCCGTTGGACAGGATGCTGCTGGCGATGGCGGCATAATCGGCCTTCTCAAAGGAGGTGCCGGGCATGCGCCAGCCCATGAGGGCGAATTCGTTCTCAAAGCCGTATACGTCGCGGACGAGGGGCTGGGCGGCCGGTTCTTCCGGGACAATGGTGCGCCGGGGGACGTCGGGATTGGGTTTCCAGTCTCCGAAGTATTTCTCAATGATGGCGATAACCTCGTCGGGATCGAAGTCTCCCGACAGGCAGATGGCCATGTTGTTGGGAACGTAGTAAGTGTCTTTCTGGTGGCGGATGGCCCGGATGGAAGGATTCTTCAGGTGCTCCTGGGTGCCGATAACCGTCTGGGTGCCATAGGGATGATGCGGGAACAGCATGGCGTTGAGGGCGTCGACGGCCTTCTCGGTATCGTCCATCATGGTCATGTTCTTCTCTTCGTAGACGGCCTCCAGTTCCGTGTGGAAACCGCGGAACACGCAGTTCTTGAAACGGTCGGCCTGGATGCGGGCCCAGTTCTCCACCTGATTGGAGGGGATTTCCTCTACATAGCAGGTAACGTCTTCGCTGGTGAATGCGTTGGAACCCTCGGAGCCTATGATGGACATGAGCTTGTCGTACTCGTTGGGGATGGCCAGTTTGGAGGCCTCGTAGCTCACCTGGTCAATCTTGGCATACAACGCTTCCCGTTCGGCCGGGTCCGTGAGGGTGCGATACACCTCGAAGAGGCTATCGATCTGCTCCAGGAGGGGTTTCTCGGCCCTGTAGCTCTGGGTGCCCAGGATTTCCGTGCCCTTGAACATCATGTGTTCCAGGTAATGGGCCAGGCCCGTGTTTTCGGCAGGGTCGTCCTTGCCGCCTACGCGGACGGGCATGTAGGTTTGAATGCGGGGTTCGTCTTTGTTCACGGACATGTAAACCTTCAGCCCGTTTTTCAGGGTGTAGATTTTGACGTCCATAGGGTCTCCCTGTACGGTTTCGTAGCGGGCACAGCCGGTAACGGCTGCCAGGGCGACCAGTGCGAAGAGGGTGAGGAAGCGTTTCATAAACCTTACTACTAACACGACATCGACAAAAATACACAAAATTTCGTATCTTTGTGCGTTTTTAAGGAAAGATATGAAGAATTTCGTTGAAGAATTAAAATGGAGAGGCATGATCCAGGATATCATGCCCGGTACGGAAGAAAAGTTGATGGAAGGCCCCCAGGCCGCCTATGTGGGCATTGACCCCACGGCCGATTCCCTGCACATCGGCCACCTGGTGAGCGTTATGATATTGAAGCACTTCCAGAACTGCGGCCATAAGCCGTACGCCCTGGTGGGCGGCGCCACCGGCATGGTGGGCGATCCCTCCATGAAAAGTGCCGAGAGAAACCTCCTGGACGAAGAAACCCTCAACCACAACGTTGCCTGCCTCAAGGCCCAGCTGGCCCGTTTCCTGGACTTCGATTCCGACGCCCCCAACAAGGCCGAACTGGTGAACAACTACGACTGGATGAAGGACTACAGCTTCATCAACTTCATCCGTGACATTGGCAAGCATATCACCGTTAACTATATGATGGCCAAGGACTCCGTGAAAAAGCGTCTTTCCCGCGAGTCCAGCGAAGGCATGTCCTTCACGGAATTCAGCTACCAGCTCATGCAGGGCTACGATTTTTACTGGCTGTGGAAGAACAAGGGCTGCATCCTGCAGTTCGGCGGAAGCGACCAGTGGGGCAACATCACCACCGGCAACGAGCTCATCCGCCGCATCGAAGGCGGCGAATCTTTCGCCCTCACCTGCCCGCTCATCCGCAAGGCCGACGGCACCAAGTTCGGCAAGACAGAGAAAGGCAACGTGTGGCTGGACCCGGAGCGCACCAGCCCCTACGAGTTCTACCAGTTCTGGCTCAACGTGGCCGATAACGACGCCGAGAGCTACATCAAGATCTTCACCCTGCTGGACCGTCAGACCATCGAGGACCTCATCGCCCGGCACCGTGAGAATCCCGGCGCCCGCGAACTGCAGCAAGTGCTGGCCCGCGAAGTCACCGTCATGTGCCACGGACAGGAAGCCTACGAAAAGGCCGTAGCCGCTTCCCGCATGCTCTTCGGCGGCAACTCCGAAGACCTCAAGAAGCTGGATGAGCGCACTTTCCTGGCCGTTTTCGGAGACGTTCCCTCCTTCGACATCACCAAGGCCGACCTCCCTTGCAACATCCTGGACCTGCTGGCCGTGAAGACGGCCATCCTGCCTTCCAAGGGCGAGGCCCGCAAGATGGTGCAGGGCAACGGCATCGCCGTCAATAAGGACAAAGTGACCGACATCAACGCCGAGGTAACCGAGGCCGACATTGTAAACGGTCATTACATCCTGGCCCAGAAAGGCAAGAAGAACTACTTTATCATTCACGTAAAATAATGGAGAAGCCTGCAAGCACCCGGCAACTGAAGGTTGCCCGCGAAATCCAGAAAGAACTGGCCGAGATTATCCGCTCCAAGGGCATGGCCGCCTTTGACGGCGCCCTGGTGACGGTAAGCGAGGTCCGTGTGAGTCCCGACCTGAGCGTAGCCAAGGTGTTCGTGAGCATCTTCCCCTCCGAGAAACAGGGTGAGGTCATGCACATCCTGGAAGAAAACAACAAGGCCCTCCGCGGAGAGCTGGGCCACAGGGTGGCCAAGCAGTTCCGCATTATCCCGGAGCTCATTTTCCTCCTGGACACCACCCTGGACTACGCCGAGCATATAGAGGAATTGCTGAAGAAGTGACCAACCTGCCGCTCAGATTCGCCGTCCGATATCTCTTTGCCCGCAAATCGTTCAATGTGATCAACATGATTTCGGGCATCGGGGTGGCCGGTATGGCGGTAGGAACGGCGGCGCTGGTGGTCATTCTCTCCGTTTTCAACGGCTTCAACAAGCTGGTGGCCGATTCCCTGAGCCACGCCAAGGCCGACCTGGTGGTCCGGCCCGCCGCCGGAAAGGTATTCACTCCCGACAGCACCCTCTGGGAAGGAATCAAGGCCGACGAGCGCATCGTGCGCCTCTCCAGCGTACTGGAAGAGCAAGTGTTCGTCTCTTACGAGGGACGGCAGAGCCTGGCCCGGGTAAGAGGCCTGGACGAGGCCGCCCAGGAAGAATCTCCCCTCCAGAAGCACATCGTAGACGGCAAATGGATCTTTCACCTTGGCGGTCTTAATTACGGCGTAGCAGGGGCGGGGCTTTCCTATTCCCTGGGCCTCAATCCCCGTTTCATCACCCCCCTGGAAATCTACTACCCCTCCCGTACCCGGCAGGTGAACCTGGCCAATCCAACCGCCTCGCTTTGCAGCGCCAAACTCCGGCTCGCCGGCGTCTTCTCCGTAAGCGCCGACCTGGATGCCCGCCTCATGCTGGTTCCCATCGGCCTTATGCGGGAACTGCTGGAATACGATACCGAGGTTTCTTCCCTGGACATCTGGACGGCACAGGGCGCCATGGATGCCGTGCAGAATGACTTGTCGGCCCTGTTGGGCCCCTCTTTCCGCGTACTCAACCGCGTGCAGCAGGATGAATCCCTGTTCCGCATGATGCGCTACGAGAAACTGGCCATCTACCTTATTCTCATCTTTATTGTGCTGCTGGTGGCCTTCAACATCTACAGTTCCCTGCGCATGCTGGTCATTGAGAAGCGGGAAGACACCGGAACCCTCCGCGCCCTGGGTGCTCCGGAAAGCCTGCTTCGCCGCATCTTCCTCCTGGAAGGCTGGCTGGTGTCGCTGCTGGGCATGGTCATCGGCCTGGTACTGGGCATCCTTCTGGTTTGGGCCCAGCAGCGTTGGGGCCTGGTTTCCATGCCGGGAAATTTCATCGTCACTTCCTACCCCGTGGTGCTCAAGGCCACCGACATCCTCTGGACGGTGGCAGGCGTCTCTGCCGTGGGCTTCCTTATGGCCCTGTTTCCTTCCCGGAAGGTATAAAAAAAGCGCCAAGCTCTAGAGCCTGGCGCTTTTTGTACTGGGTAGGAGAATCGAACTCCTATTGCGAGATTGAGAATCTCGAGTACTAACCGTTATACGAACCCAGCGGATGGGAATGCAAAGGTACGATAAAAATCTGAATCTCCAAATTTTTATTTTAAAAACACAAAGAAAACCGCCAGGATAAGACATACGAAAGCGGCGATGTGGTTCCACTGGATAGGCGTTCCCTTGAACAGGAAGGTGACGATGATGGAGAAGACGGTGACCGAAATCACTTCCTGGATTACCTTAAGCTGCACCAGGTTAAAAGGGCCGCCGTTCTCAATGAATCCTATTCTATTCGCCGGAACCAGCAGGCAGTATTCAAAGAAGGCGATGCCCCAGGAGAAAACGATGACCAGAATCAGGGGCCAGTCCGTGGAGATTTTCATCTCCTGCAGTTTGAGATGGCCATACCAGGCAAACGTCATGAGAACGTTTGAAAAGATCAGCATCAAAACGGTCCAAAAGCCTTTCATAAGAGTTACCTATTGTATAAAGCGCGCAAATTTAGTATTTTTGTTTGATTTAAGGAAACGTAATTCCAAAAAGATATGACACTCATCAAATCCATCTCCGGCATTCGCGGCACCATCGGTGGCCAGCCCGGCAATTCCCTTACCCCTGTAGACGTTGTCAAGTTTACCGCCGCCTATGCGGCAACCTTGCCGCAGCGCAAGCCCCAGCCCAACGGGGAACGTTACAAAGTGGTTGTGGGCAAGGACGCCCGCATGAGTGGAGACATGGTGGAACAGCTGGTGGTGGGCACCCTCATCGGCTGCGGAATCGATGTGGTCAAATGCGGCTTCGCAAGCACCCCCACTACGGAAATGGCGGTCCTCTTTGCCAATGCCGACGGCGGCATCATCCTTACCGCCAGCCACAATCCCCGCCAGTGGAATGCCCTCAAGCTTCTGAACGACAAGGGTGAATTCCTTACCGCCGCGGAAGGCCAGGCCGTCCTGGATCTGGCCGAGAAGGAAGATTTCAACTTTGCCGAGGTGGACAATTTGGGCACCATTGAGGAAGAAGATTTCACGGACAAGCACCTGGACGCCGTCCTGGCCTTGCCCGCCGTGGACGTTGAGGCCATCAAGGCCGCTAAGTTCACCGTAGTGGTAGACGCCGTGAACAGCGTGGGCGGCATCATCATGCCCCGCCTGCTCAAACGCTTGGGTGTCAAGTGCATCGGCCTTAACTGCAATCCCACCGGTGACTTCGCCCACAACCCGGAGCCCCTGCCCGCCAACCTGGTGGACCTGTGCGAAACCGTAGTGAAAGAAAAGGCCGACCTGGGCGTTTCCGTAGACCCTGACGTAGACCGTCTGGCTTTCATCCAGGAAGACGGCAAGCCTTTCGTGGAAGAATATACCCTGGTGAGCGTGGCCGATTACCTTTGCGAGATTGCCCAGAAGGAAGGCAAGCCCATCGCCACCGTCTCCAACCTTTCCAGCACCCGCGCCCTGCGCGACGTAACGGAGAAGCATGGAGGCAAGTATTACGCAGCCGCCGTGGGCGAGGTAAACGTGACCACCAAGATGCACGAGGTGGGCGCCCTCATCGGCGGTGAAGGCAATGGCGGCGTCATCTATCCCGCCATCCACGCGGGCCGCGACGCCATGGTAGGTGTGGCTCTGTTCCTGAGTAATCTGGCGCATAAGAAGATGAAGGTGAGCGAGTTAAAGAAGACATACCCGCAGTACTTCATTGCCAAGAACAAGATTCAGCTCAGCGACGCGGCTCTCATAGAGAAGATTCTCACGGAGCTCAAGAAGATCTATGCCAACGAGAACATCAATGACATAGACGGTGTCAAGATTAACTTCGAAGCCAACAAGACGTGGGTCCACCTGCGCAAATCCAACACCGAACCCATCATCCGCATCTACTCCGAAGCCTCTACTCCCGAAGCCGCCGAAGCCCTTGGCAACGAGGTAATTGCTGTAGCCCAGAAGATAATTGGTTAACAGATTCTTCGCTTCGCTCAGAATGACAAACGGTGTTTCAGTGATTCCAAGGAACGTATTTGTCATTCTGAGGAACGAAGTGACGAAGAATCTCCACTCAGAATATGTTCAGTTTTAGAACAACGCCTTTGGAGGACCAGTTGGACAAGGCCTTGCTGTATGGCAAGGTAGGGTGTTTCTGTACCCAGAACTGCTGGGATACGGGAAAGGGCCGGTGGATGTGGGATATTTTCCGGGAGCGGGGAAATTTGGCTACGGTGTTCAATCCCCGTGAGGCGGAGCTTACGCCAGGCACCAATCACATAGTCTTTGAGGCCGATGACCTCAGGGCGCTGGACGCCGTGGTGGTGGAAATCCAGGACGTGGGTGTCCGGTATTTCAATTACACCAAAGACGTGATGCAGCTCATGGAGATGCTGCGTCTGCTGGGCGACGAAGCCCCGTCCCTGTATATCGTAGACCATATCAACCCTTCCGGCCGTGTGGTGGAGGGTTCCATCCCTGCCGTAAGCGGAGAGATGTTCGTCCCGCAGGTGGCGCACCGGCACGGTCTCACCTTGGGCGAGCTGGTAAACCTGTACGCCTCCGAGATTGGCGCCAAGTTTCCCATCCACGTGATATCGGCCATGGCTACCGACGCCAACCGGCAGCTCATGCCCTGGACCATAGCGCCGGCCAGCGATATCCCCGGCCTGTTCAGTTCTTATCTGTACAGCGGCGGAGGTCTGTGGAACAATACCACCATTACGCCCGGCATTGGCACGGCGCGGCCGTACGAGTACATCGGCGCGCCCTTCATTAAGCCGCTGCGGCCCGAGGAACTGCCCCAGGCCCACGGCGTGCTCATGCGTCCCTGCTCTTTCACCCCTTCGGCAGGCCGGTATGCGGGTGAGCGCTGCTTCGGCTTCCAGCTCATGCTGGTGCCCGGAGAGCCCTACCACAGCCTTCTGCACACGCTGCACCTGATGCGCTGGTTCCGGGAACACTACTCGGCCTTCGAGTTCGAGCCCGCCTTCTGGACCAAACTGGCCGACCCTGTGCTGGAAGCCTACCTGAAGGAGGATATCTCCTTCGACGTGGTGCAGGAACACGTGAAGGTGGAAGAACAGAAGTGGATCCGTAAGGCCAAACGCTACATTCTGTACGAAGACCAGCCGTACAGGATGAAATAGGGGTAAGACGATTATTGGCAAATCCAGCCAAACCGGCTGGCCAGGCTTTCTAATAGATCTTTGTCCGACTCCGGAATGGTGAGTGTAACTACAATATTCCCATTGTAGCTTGCTTGAGGTTGTGCCAGGTACGCAGGCTGGACTTCAAACTGGGAAGGATTGTATCCGGTAACCAATTTAGTTGTACTTATCCTTTTTCGTTGGACATCAATGTTATAGCGTTCCTGGCATTTCATCCAGAATCCTGCTTGGATACCAACCAGACCCGTTGCTATCTTTTCCGCTACGGCAGCCGTGAAACTTCGGCTGCCGTGAATTAGGGCACTCAGGTGAGTGGCCTGTATGCCAATGGTCTCTGCAAACTTCTTCTGGCTAATGCCTCTGGCCTTCAGTTCTTCCCCCAGTATGGTACCGGGATGCACCGGAAACGCCGGCGTTCTATCATTCACAAGATATTTCTTCTCAGTGTTTGTTTCCATAGTGTGTATCATCTATTTCTATTAGTTCAACTTCCAGACCATCAGGTGTTTCTGTGAAGATAAGACGATGTACAAATCTGTTTGACAATCGAACAGATGAGTATCCGGACCATTGGTACTTGAGCTGTTCATAATGCAAATAACTAAAACCGCTCAGTTCACTGACATTGTTTACCATTGTCATGGTGTTGACCGCACGGATGAATCCCTCCAATAGCTCACGGTTCCTTTCCACCTCTTTATACCTCTTGCTCTGACCATTTTGGTATAAGTCCAGCAAGTCCTGATTCATCAATACGTTCATAGCCTCGTTCTTTTTGCAAAGATACAAATAATATTTGAATTATCATAACTATTATCATAACTAAAGTGATAAAAAGCGAGTGACGGCTGGGAGGAAGGAAAAAACATTTGGAATACTCGATGGAATTGTCTATCTTTGCGGTCCCAAATTGTTAACAATTATAGTTTTTACGTAAAATGAAGAAAGGAATTCATCCCGAAACCTACCGTCTTGTAGCTTTCAAGGATATGTCCAATGACACCATCTTCGTAACCCGCAGCTGCGCTCCCTCCAAGGAGACCATCACTGTGGAAGGTGTTGAGTACCCGCTGGTAAAGCTGGAAATCTCCAACACTTCTCACCCGTTCTACACGGGCAAGGTGAAGCTGGTGGACACCGCCGGTCGTGTGGATATGTTCTATCAGAGATACAAGAGCCGCAAGAAATAATTTCTGCAGCCAAAAGGTTCAAAAAACGGCAGCCCGAAGCGGGTTGCCGTTTTTTTGTTAGTTTTGTTCAGGCCTTTACGGCAAAAGAGTACTCACATCCATGACGGAGATGAGGCCGTCCTTGAAGGTGAAGGTAAACGGGACATAGTTCTGGCAGCAATAATAGTGGAAAATGTACTTCTTCCCTTCTTCCAGGCCCTTTATCACGGAAGACATCTCCTCTACCCGGCAGACGCACTTAACTTCATAGCCCTCCTTCTCATAATCTACCCTGTAATCAATCTGGTTCCCTTTGACGGAAACGGTGCACACGAGGCCCCGGTTCTGGAAAGAGCAGTTCATCCAAGCGTCCGAGCGGGTCACGCTCAAATCCCCGCCCTCGTATTTGAGGGTGAGCAGGGAGAGGGTATAGAAATCCGACTCGGCTTTGGTGCAATCCGTGTAGGTAAAGCCCTCGCCATAAGGCTCTTCGGCCTTCTTGCAGCCTGCCAGAAGAACCAGGGCGAGCAATATGATTAATCTGCGTTTCATAGGAGAATTTTGTGCAAAGATACAAAAAAGGCAGATTGGAATTACCAATTATTTATAGTAACTTAGTTTGCCGAAATGAAACTGCTGTTCAAATACAAAGAGGGAGTCTTTTTTTCCCTGATTCTCACCACCTGCGTTGTGATGAGTATGTGGCTGTCCCGCTTCATTCCGGACCAGTATTTTGACAACGTCATCACTCCCATCCTCATGGTGTGCGCCACCACGGTGGAATGCATTGGGGCATGGATTCTCTTCAGCCATTCCGGAGGCCTTCGCGTACGCAAGGCTTTCGCGTGGGCCCTGGTGGTGTGGGGTTTGGCCGACGGGGCCTACATCCTCTCCTGGATGACCTCCCCCACCCCTGTCATGAACATGGGCGCTTACCAGATTTCCACCTTCGAACTCATGCTGGGCAATCTGCTGGGGTGGGTGCTGCTGCTGTATCCGGCCGAAGCCCTAAGGCCCGGATGGATGAATATCAAGCGTGCCCTGTGGCAGCTGCTCCCCATGTTTGCACTGGCAGCTCTGGATTACGCTGTCCCCGTGAACCTGCAACCCATCATCGCCCTCTATCCTTTCGTCCTCATATCCCTGCTGCTGGGACATATCAGAGCCTACCAAAACTGGTGCGAGGAGAACTTCTCCAGCCTGGAAGACATTGACGTGGAATGGATCATGCGCTACCTCCTCATGATGGTTCTGGTGGGCGTGGTTTACATGTTCATGTGCCTAACGCATGCCCACGCCCGCGGCTTCACGCAGCAGTGGCTGGTGGTATTCATGTTCATTTACGCCACTGAGCAAATCCTCTTCCGCAAGGATCCCTGGGAGTTGCTCCGCAAGAAAGAGAAGGCCGAGGACCAGACCGTCCAGAAGCAGCTTGATGTTACCCATCGCCAAAAGTTGGAAGAGTGGATGGAAAAGGAAAAGCCCTACCGGAACCCGGACTTCCGGCTCCTGGACCTGCAGCAGATCCTGCCCATGAACCGCACCTACCTCTCCCAGTTCATCCACAACGAATACGGATGCACCTTCTACCAGTTCGTGAACCGCTATCGCATTGAGGAGTCCATGCGCCTAAAACGGGAGAAGCCGGACCTCAAGGTACAGGAAGTATCGGCCCTCTGCGGCTTCTCCTCCCCCACTGTCTTCAGCCGCACCTTCACCTCCATTACCGGCCTCTCCCCGCGCGAATGGGCCAAGCAAATCAACTCTGCGTAAAAAAATAGCGCAAATTCTCAACCCTGCGTAAAAAGTTTCCCTAAGCTGTTGCTTAGGGATTTTTATTGTCGTATTTTCATCAAAATGCGTACACGATATCATATCATTCTTTCCATTACCTCCGTTCTTTTAGCTGCCCTTCCGGCATGCCAGAAGATTCCGGAATCTGAAGTGGGGGGGGGGGGCAGGTTCTAAGGAACTCACCGTCCTGTTTTCTCCCAATTCCAGCTTTTCTGGAGCCGGCTACGACGACGCAGTCCTGAAGGCCGTGATGGAGGGCGTTTCGGTAAATCCCCAGGTCACATATCATCTGTTAAGGCCGGAAAACCCGGACCAGGCCCGCTCCCTGGCCCGGGAATGGCAGGAAGGCGCCGGAGAAAACAGTGCGCTGTTGCTTTGCGGACTTCAGTACGAAACGTTGGCCTCCTCTCTCTCCCCGGGCAAGGGCCGTGTTCTGCTGCTGGAGAGCCCCCGATCTTTGGAAAACGGCGTTTCTACCTTGCAGCTCAAACGCTATGGCGGCGCTTACCTGGCGGGGGCCCTGTGCGTGGACTTTCCTAAAATGTGGATTTTTAAAGCCCTGAATGGAGACCGCATGATGGATACCGTAGCGGGTGGAATTGCGGACGGTTATTCGGCCACCGCCAACCAGGTGGCGCAGGTACTGGTCCTCTCGGATAGCTATCAGGGCACCAATATGCCGGACGAGCTATTTGCCCATCTCT
>JAFZWC010000077.1 GCA_017617475.1 Bacteroidales bacterium | reverse complement strand
CGAATAAAGCCAGGCAATTTGCCTGGATTTATTCGTAGCCCAAACTATCTTCGATAGACTGGGGGCCTAATCCCCCAGACCCCCTGGGTCGCTTCGCTCCGTAAAGAGGTAGCCCGGAGGGGAATGCCGACCTGTGGTCGGCTATTCCTTTCGGCGCCAACCTGAGCAAGCCACCGCTTGAAGGGCTCGGCTTTCTTGGAGGGGATGGACTGGATAATTCGGAACATTCCCTCCAAATTGGCGAAATTCTCCTTCTGTGGGCCTCCAGGTGTGCGTACAACAAGGGGGTGGACAATTTGTCCCCACCCTTTGGCAAGTTCCGGTTCGCGACGCCGCATCTTGGAAAGGTAATCTTTGGGATCCTTTGCATCGGCGAGTATCAAGACTACATCTTTGATAGAGAAATACCATTTCTCCTCATTCTCTATCCATATCGTACGGACTTTCTGGTCCTCAAATAATTGTATTTTCTCTACATCAGACATATCATTTCTTTTTACCACGTACAAAAATAGCCATTTGTTCCGACCACTGCAAGAACATATCGGATAACGGGCTAAAAACATCAATATTTGATGTTTTTAGCCCGTTATACAAAATGAAATCGGCCTTTCAGTATGCTCTATCATTGATTTGTAAGACTAACTGCAACTCTAAAAATGCTTGTTTGTTTGCATTGTTGTCCCATTGTTTTACCCAAATTATCAAAATCTCAGTAGCTCGCTGAATATCAGCTCAAAATTTTAATAGAACACCTATTTCCTAAACTTTAAATAGAGGTCGGCCTTCGGCCTCCGAAATATCGGGCTGGAAAAACGGTCTTTCCCAGCCCGGGACGGTAGTATCGAAGCTCGCGGGCTGGAAATCGAGGCGTTTCCAGCCCGGTTCACAAACCAGAAGCATGAAAACAGGGCGGCCCAATGAGTACGGGGGCATTTGGATAAATGCCGAGTAATCATTACATTTGCTTTGATCAAAGATAGTGCTTATGGAAGTTTCAGGCAAAGCATACTACGATGCCCCATTGACTACGGTATTCGAACTCAAAAGTGAGGGCGTAATCTGCACCAGCGACCCGCTGTCTGCTACTGGCAACCCGGAGTACATTGGATTTGGAGACGAAGAATCAATGTAGGAGAGCAGAACCATGAAAAATGTATTGATCATTCTGGCGGCCATAGCCTTTGCCCTTGTTTCCTGCAATCATGAAGTCCTTGACAATACCGCGGATGAAGCATCTCAAACCGATATTGTCTTCGAACTTACTGCCAATCACCCGAACGGCGCTGATACCAAGGCGGTGAAGACGGGGTGGGAAAACGGGGATGTCATCTATGTGTTTTTTAATAATGTGGCAGCACCGAAATACCTGAAGATGATCTACGACGGATCTTCATGGAGTACCACCCAGATGAACGGCGCATCGGCAGGATCTCTCGGCTTAACAGAAGGATCCTCCGGCACCATGCGGGCCGTTTTTCTACCATTCGGCAGCGAGCTTTCCGTTTCGGCCGACGGCACATCCTTCACTTTCGGCACTATTACCTATTCCTACTATTTGACGGCCACGCTGGGTTTTACCGTCACGGATGGAAAGGTTTCGGGTGCATTCAACATTGCTATTCCCGACGGCTACATCCAGTTCTTCCTGGACGATGCCAACGCCTCTGCCTCTACGAGAATGGAGCTCCGAGAGCCGCACCTTACTCCGCAAGGCATCGCTTCGGTGGCTGCCGATGGCACCATCACCCACACAACCATTGCACGCGGCGCTCCGCTCAAGGGTTATTACTACGACAAGACTGTCAAGCAGGACGGCGAATCCAAAGGTTACCTCTTCAGCGGCATTCTCGCCGCCGAGGCAAGGAACGTCTCTACCGATTATCATTTTACACTGGTCTACGGCCATGCGAACGGGTGGCTTTATGACACATACTACTGTAAGGCCTTTACTGGCAAAACTTGGTATCGCGGTGCTACGGAAGGCCGTGCTTTGAAGGTGCCTGCACTAGGCAACTGGACACAAATCTCCGACTATCTGCCCATCGATCTGGGTTGCGACATAACGGTAGGCGGGGTAAAGAAGCGCATATATTGGTGCAGCCGAAATCTGGGCGCCACCCAAAGCTTTCGGCCCGCCGAAGTTACTGACGAAGCCCGGCGTGCCACCTGGGGCGATTATTATGCCTGGGGCGAAACCACTCCGTACTACACCTCCGGGCACGCCTATGATAACCCCAACAGCAGCTGGGCCGATGGCAAGACCGGCTACAACGATGCCTCATACCGCTATACCGTTCAAGTCAACGATAAAACCAAATTCACCAAATATTGTCCATCAGATAAATCATCTGTTTGGGGCGGGGAAGGTTCACCTGACAACATACTTGTACTGGATCCGGCGGACGATGCGGCGACACAAAATGTGAGGGTGAATGGCAATACCTGGATTTGGCGCACGCCCACTTACAGTGAATGGGTTGCGCTGCGTAATGCGACGAACTACATCTGGGTTAGCCAACATAAAGGCCGTGAAGTTGAGAGCAAAGTTGCGGGTTACCAAAACCGCAGAATCTTCCTTCCTGCCGCAGGCTTCAGGGACGGTACCGGCCTCGCATCAACGGAATCCAAAGGCTACTATTGGTCTGCCGACCTCTGTACGAGCAACTTATCGCTCGGTGGGTGGTACAAGTGGTTCGAGGACCCAGACGGATACGATTACGACTTATACGGTAGCCTATTCCGTCATTATGGTTACTCTGTCCGTCCCGTTTCGGATTAAGACTGTCCTATCACTTTTGATCGGAAATGATCTCAAAATTGTTGTGGATCTCGTTGCGAAGGAAATCCACAAGAGGAAGGTGTTTGTCCCTAAGAAGGAAATGAGAATACATTTCAAGCTTGGGAGAATCGGATTCCAGGACAACCTCTATGTCAGACCAATGATCCCTGGCCTTCGGACTGTATCTTTTGAACAGTAGTTTGAATAACTCATTCCGATATTCGTGAGAAGCAATTAACTTATTGGGCCGTTGATTGGGGATTCCTTCAACTATGTCGCAGAAATAGAACAGAATGCCTTCTGGGTTGTCTTCGGCTATAGAAATCAAGATGTCGGCAATCTTGCCGAAGATTTCCATTTTGATTGGACTTGTTCCTTTATCCCGGATGATGCTTACTTCTAAAAGTTCGAAATCGGGAATGCCGGCCGGAGCAATGTCGCGAAGATACGGGTATGAAGAAACGAGGGAGACAATTACCTTGTCCCCCTCCTGAGTATTGATATCAAACGACAGGTTCATTACATCTGAATGCTGAACGTGTGTTCGTTTTTCTCAAGAAGGTGTTTTCTGGCAGCTTCTTTCTCTTTCTGCATTTTTATCACGAAATCAAGAACCTTCTTGGGAGGGTTCTTAATTACGATTCTGCTGCTTGTATTCTCCATAACAAATACCTTTTTCGCAAAGATATGAAAACAAAATGATTCTCCAAAGTTGTATTCACTTTTTTCGTTTTCTTGCTTCTGTGTTTAAATGGTTGTCATTATTGTGCGGGGGGATTGGGAATTTGCTGGATATTCGTAACTTGCAGGTATGAAAAGAATGGTGTTATCCCTTGTAATGGCTGCCGGTGTGCTGGCAGGCGTCTGCGCCAGGGCGCAGGAAATGAATTCTCTGATGTTCCGTAGGGGGGTGAATTCTCCCGAACTGACGGAAACCACCCTTACCTTCCGCTTCATGGCGCCCAAGGCGCGCGAGGTGAAAGTGATGCCCTCCTGGCTGGGATACAAGACCCTTCCCCTGCAGCAGGGGGCCGACGGTATCTGGTCCGTTACCGTGGATCGGCCCGCGCCGGAGCTTTATACCTATACCTTCATAGTAGACGGCGTTTCCATGCTGGATCCGGCCAACGTGTTTGTGCAGCGGGACGGCGCCCGCTATCTCAATGCGGTGCTGGTGCCCGGCGGTTTTGCCGATGATTACGCCGAATGCGCCAAGCCCGGCAATCTGGAGCAGGTATGGTATTATTCGGCCGAAAACGACATGACGCGCCGGATGTACGTGTACACGCCCGCAGGCTACAACCGCAACGACAAGAAAACCAAGTATCCGGTGCTGTACCTCTTGCACGGTGGCGGCGGGGACGAAGACGCATGGAGTACCCTGGGCCGTACTTGCCAGATTCTGGACAACCTCATCGCCAAGGGTTTGGCCAAGCCCATGATTGTGGTGATGCCCAACGGCAACCCCAACCAGTACGCCGCACAGACCCTGGGAATCCCGGTCAAGAAGGACGTGAAGGAATACGCTTCCGGTTTTGACAATTATTCCTCGCTGGTGGCCGATATTCTCCCTTACGTCGAGAAGAACTATCCGGTGATCAAAAACCGCAAGGGACGCGCCGTAGCAGGCCTTTCCATGGGCGGCGGTCAGTCCTTCTTCATCGCTTTCCGCAACGTGGATACCTTTGCCAACGTGGGCATCTTCTCCTCCGGGCTCATCGGTGCATCGGCCATAGGCGGCGCACCTTTCGATGCCGAAGCCTACTTCCCGGGCATCTATACCCAGCCTGCCAAGTACAACAAGTTTGACGTAATCTACCTATCCTGCGGCGAACAGGACAACCGCATAGACGGCATGCTTGACTTCAAGTCCAAGCTGGAAGACAAAGGTTACAAAGGCGTTGTCTGGGAACAGTACCCCGGTGGCCACGAGTGGAAAGTCTGGCGCCGCAACCTGTCCTCCTTTGTCCAGAAGATATTTCAATAAGGTCTTATAGCGCCAGCACTACTATAGAGGCGGCGGGGAGGGTGACGCGGAGCGTGCCGCCGGAGACCTTGTAGCCCTTGAAGGGCGCGGGAGCAACGGCAGGGGCCTTGCCGAAGTCGTTGAAGGCGTGGATGTCACGCGCCGTGAGGATTTCCCCGGAAACGGTTTTGGGCCGAAGGGCGTCGAAGCAGAGTTCCAGCGTCACCGTCTCCGTGAGGGACGGGTTCACCAGGGAAAGATGCAGGACGCCGGCGGCGTCGCGCGAGGCGGTGAGGCTCAGGAGACCGTCGGCCTCGTATTCCAGCGGTACATAAGTGGCGTTCTGGTGCACGTTGTACATGCGGAATACGTGGTAGGTGGGGGTGAGCACCATCTCTTTGCCCTGCGTTAGAATCATGGCCTGCAGTACGTTCACCACCTGCGCTATGTTGGCCATCTTGAGGCGCTCCGTATACTTGTGGAAGATGTTGAGGCTGAGCGCCGCCACCATGGCGTCCCGCAGGGTGTTCTGCTGGAACAGGTGACCGGGATTGGTGCCGGGTTCCACGTCGTACCAGGTGCCCCATTCGTCCAGCAGGAGGGCAATCTTCTTTTGAGGGTCGTATGCGTCCATCACCGCCATGTGGTTCTGGATGAGGCCCTCCACGGCAATGGCCTTGTTCAGAAGGGTGTAGTAGGCCTCGTCCGTGAATTCAGTGGCCTGCCCCTTGTTGTTCCACTCTGGAACGGAATAATAATGGAAGGAGACGGCGTGCATGTCCCAGCGGGCGCGGTCCATGAGCACGCGGGTCCAGTTGTAGTCGTCGTTGTTGGCGCCGCTGGCAATGCGGTAAAGCCGGTTGCCGCTGTAGTCGCGGGCAAAGGTGTTGTAGCGCTTGTAAATGTCGGCATAATACTCCGGCGTCATGTTGCCGCCGCAGCCCCAGGTCTCGTTGCCGATTCCCAGGTATTTCACCTTCCAGGGCTCCTTGCGGCCGTTGGCGGCGCGCAGCTCGGCCTGGGAACCGTCGGCCGCGGTCATGTATTCCACCCATTTGGCTAGCTCTTCCACCGTGCCGGAACCCACGTTGCCGCAGATGTAGGGCTCGGTGCCCAGCAGTTCGCAGAAGTTCAGGAACTCGTGCGTGCCGAAGGAATTGTCTTCCACGGTGCCGCCCCAGTTGCTGTTGACCATCCGGGGTCTCTTTTCCCGGGGGCCGATTCCGTCGCGCCAGTGGTAGTCGTCGGCAAAGCAGCCGCCGGGCCAGCGCAGCACGGGCACCTTCAGGGCGCGCAGGGCTTCCAGCACATCTTTGCGGTAGCCGTCCACGTTGGGGATGTCCGACTCCGGGCCCACCCAGATGCCGTCGTAGATGCATCGGCCCAGATGCTCGGAGAACTGGCCGTAAATCTCGGCGGGAATTACGGCTCCGGGCTGGGATTCGTGTACGGATACTTTCACTTGAGCCAGGGTAGGGAGGGCGCAGGCTACACAGGCCAGCAGCAGGAGAAGGTGCTTTTTCATACGGATGTGGTTTTCACAAAGTTGAGATTTTTTTTGAGAAAAGGCAAGTTCTGATTAACTTTGTTTTATGGTTAAGCAGAAGGAAGTCTTAAGCAAGGAAGACCTGCAACGCATGCTGGGCATCAAGGGATGGTTCGGAAAATGCCTCTCGGGTCTTATTATCAAGGTGTTGGATATTGACAAGGTCAACAGCACCCAGGCCATATACGCAGACCGCATGGGCCCCGAATTCGCCCGTGCCATCCTGGAGCATGAGAAGGTCACCTACGACGTCCCCGAAGGCGAATTGGACCGTATCCCGGCCGAAGGAGGCTTCATCACCATCTCCAACCACCACTTCGGCAGCATTGACGGCCTCATCCTGTGCGACACCGTGGGCCGCCGCCGGGAAGACTACAAGATCCTCACCACCTTCATGCTTTCCCTCATTCCCAACCTGGCCCCCAACTTCCTTCCGGTGAACAACCTGGGCGGAAAGAACGACGCCCGCAGCATCAATAGCATCCGCATGGCCCTCCAGCACATCCATGACGGTGGCGCGCTGGGCCTGTTCCCCGCGGGCGAGGTGGGTACCTATCAGAAGAAAGACAAGCGCACGGCTGTATCGGCCAAAAAGGTTATCGAAGACAAGCCGTGGGCGCCCAATATGATCCGGCTCATCCAGAAGAGCGGCCTGCCGGTGGTCCCCATCTATTTTGACGGCACCAATTCCCGGTGGTTCCACATCTGGGGGCGGCTGCACCCGCGCCTGAGGACGGCCCGCCTGGTGCACGAACTGTTCAACAAGCAGGGCACTCACGTGAAGGTGCGCATCGGCCAGCCCATAACGCCGGAAGAAATGGCCAAATTCGCTTCTACGGAGGAACTGGGCGGCTATCTGCGCAACCTTACTTATGCGTTGGAAGTCAATTGCATAGAAGAGCCCAAGAGGGCCGATGTCCAACACCTGGAGCCCATCATGGACCCGGTAGATCCGGCGCTGGTGAAGGCCGAACTGGACAGTATCCAGGACCGCATCCTCTTCGAATGCGGAGATTACCGCTGCTACTTTACCCAGCCGGACGACGTCCCCAACGTGATGACGGAAATCGCCCGCCTGCGGGAAGTGACCTTCCGTTCGGTAGGGGAGGGCTCGGGCAAAGCCAAGGACACGGATATTTACGACACCTACTACAAACACCTGGTGCTCTGGAACATCCCCAAAGGTGAGATTGCGGGCGCTTACCGTATCGGCGTAGGCTCCGAGGTCTTAAAGAGGCCGGAGGGCTTCTATACGGCCTCGCTGTTTGAATTCAAGGAAGGCCTGCAGCCTTATCTTCCCAAAGCCCTGGAACTGGGCCGCTCGTTTATAACCCCTAATTACAGGAAGGAAGTGTTGCCCTTGAAGCTCCTCCTCTCCGGTATTCTCACCGCAGGGGCATTATGTGAGGGAGCAGAATACACCATGGGGCCGGTGAGTGTCTCGTCCGACTTCCCTACGTTCTACAAGAGCCTCATTCTCAACTATTTCCTGAAGAACCATTCCCTGGAGAATGCAGAGAATACGGTGGGGTCCCGCACGCCCTTCACCCCGGATTTCCTGCGTGTAAACCCGGACGCCCTGCTGGCCGGCTGCAAGACGGTGGACGATTTTGACCGCCTGCTGCTGTACCTTTCTTCCGGAACCCTGCGCCTGCCGGTCCTCTTCCGCAAGTATGCTACCCTGGGGGCCAAGTACGTGGCCTTCAACGTGGACAACGACTTCAACACCCTGGACGCTTTCATTATTCAGTGGATAGGGGACATGCCGGACAATTCCTTCAACTCCTTCTCCAAGTTCCTTTCGCCGGAGCAACTGGAAGCCTTGAAGGCTCGCCTGAAACGCTAGCACCACACATATGAAAATACCTGCCATACTTGCCTGCGGGGCTCTTTGCCTGGCAAGCTTTTCTTGTTGTAAACAGCAACCGCTTTTGCTCCATTACGACCGTCCGGCCGAATTTTTTGAAGAGGCTCTTCCCCTGGGAAACGGCAAACTGGGCGCCCTGGTATATGGAGGCCCTGTAGAGGAACGTATCTCCTTGAACGACATCACCCTGTGGACGGGCGAACCCGACAAGGGAGCTGCGCACCCGGACTACCAGGTGGTGGAAACCCTTACGCCCTGGGGACAATCGGCCCAATGGGTGGACAAAGTGAGGGAGGCCCTGGAACAGGAAGATTACCGGAAGGCCGACGAACTCCAAACCCATATTCAGGGCCACTTCAGCGAGACATACCAGCCCCTGGGCAAGTTGCTGCTGCGCTTCCCGGAGGGGGAAATTTCCGACTATCGGCGCTCTTTGGATTTGGCCGACGCCACGGTGACGGTGAGTTACTTAAGGGACGGGAAATGCTTTGAGGCTCAGTATTTTGCATCGGCCCCCGATTCGGTGATTGTGATCAAGCTAAGCAGCGAGGCTTCGCTGGATGTGACGGTGAGCCTGGAGAGCGAACAGCCGCACCAGACCCGTGCCGAAGGGAACGCCCTGGTGAGCGATGGCTACACCGCCTGGCATTCCTATCCCGTCTATTATGCCCCGGGCGGCGAGCGCTTTGCCTACGACCCGGAAAGGGGCATCCATTACCGCACGGTGGTAAGGTGTGAGGCCGCCCGGGCCGACGGCGACGGCCTTCGCATCTCCGGCGTGAACGAGGCCGTGGTGGTGGTGGCCAACCAGACCAGTTTCAACGGGTTTGATAAGGATCCGGTGAAGGAGGGGAGGGAATACAAAGAGGCCGCCCTGGCGAATGCCTCCCAGGCGCTGGCCCGGGGTTGGAACGCCCTCCGGAAGCGCCACGAGGCCGATTACGGTGCCCTCTTCGGCCGCGTTTCCCTGGATTTGGGCCGCACGGACCCTGCTGTGAGCGCCCTGCCCACCGACGAGCAGCTGCTGCGCTATGCCGACGGCGAGATTAACCCCGAGTTGGAAGCCCTTTATTTCCAATATGGCCGGTATCTGCTCATCTCCTGTTCCCGCACCGTAGGGGTTCCTGCCAATCTGCAGGGTCTGTGGAACGAGAGCATGACCCCGCCGTGGAGCTGCAACTACACCACCAACATCAACCTGGAAGAAAACTACTGGCCCGCCGAAGCCGCCGGCCTGCCGGAAATGCATCAGGTGCTGTTGGGCTTTGTGCGCAACCTGGCGGTGGGCGGCGAGCGCAGCGCCCGCAACTTCTACGGGGTGGAAGAAGGCTGGTGTGAGGCCCACAACAGCGACATCTGGGCCATGACCAACCCCGTGGGCCTGGGAACGGGCGACCCCAGCTGGGCCAACTGGAACCTGGGCGGAGCCTGGCTGGCCACCCACATCTGGGAGCACTGGCTCTTTACCCGCAACCGGGAAGACCTGGAGCGCGACTATCCAACCCTTAAAGGAGCCGCTCAGTTCTGCATGAACATCCTGGTGAGTAAAGACGGCAAATGGATAACCTCTCCTTCCACTTCGCCGGAGAACGTGTACATATCTCCCGAAGGCTACCATGGCCGCACGGCCTATGGCGCCACGGCCGACCTGGCCATTATCCGCGAATGCCTCTCCAATGCCCGTGAGGCGGCCCTGGAGCTGGGTGACACCGGCTTTGCGGAGCGCGTGGAAGACATCCTGCCCGACTTGAAGGAGTACCAGATCGGGGCCTCCGGAGCCTTGCAGGAGTGGTACTACGACTGGGCCGACCACGACCCCCAGCACCGTCACCAGTCCCACCTGATCGGCGTGTATCCCGGCCATCAGATTCCCGCCGGCACGGAACTGGCCGATGCGGCCCACCGTACCCTGGAAATCCGGGGATTCGAGACCACCGGCTGGAGCTGCGGCTGGCGCGTGAACCTCTATGCCCGCCTGGGCGACGGGGAGAACGCCTACAAGATGTACCGCCGGCTTTTACGCTATGTAAGTCCGGACAAGTACCAGGGAGAGAACTACCGCAGCGGCGGCGGCACCTATCCCAACCTCATGGACGCCCACTCTCCCTTCCAGATTGACGGCAACTTCGGCGGTTGCGCGGGTGTGCTGGAAATGCTGGTGCAGTCTACGCCCGATGGCGTGCAGCCCCTTCCCGCCCTACCTTCGGCCTGGCCCAGCGGACAAATAAAAGGCGTCCGCACCCGGACGGGGCAGACGCTTGATCTTGCATGGAAAGACGGGCAGATAACCCGTATGAAACTCCACTAGTAAGTAAGAACCGCGGTAACGGGGAAGTGGTCGGAGACGAACGGTCTTCCCAGATATTCCTTGGTTACGCGCTGGAAGCTTTCGCAGGAGGCGAATCCCTTGTAGAAGATGTAGTCGATACCGGGGGTGCCGTCCACTTTGCCCCAGTCGTGCCAGGTGGTGCCGGGGTCGCTTTCCTTGGCCGTCTGGCGCGCATCCAGCATGAGGTCGCGAAGGTCGTTGAGGCAGGGGTCGGTGGGATAGACGTTGAAGTCACCGCACAGGATCATGGGATAGCCTTCGGGATTCATGGCGCCGATGCGCTCCACCAGCAGGATGAGGCCGTTGCGGCGGGCTTCCCGGCCCACGTGGTCCAGGTGGGTATCCACAAAGTAGAAATGCTTGCCGGTGGCGATTTCCTTGATGAGGGTCCAGGTGGCCGTGCGCTTGCAGGCGGCATCCCAGCCGAAGGAAGGCACCTCGGGAGTCTCCGACAGCCAGTACGTACCCCAGTTCACCAGTTCGGCCCTTTCACTGTCATAGAAAACAGCCATGTGCTCACCGTCCGATACTCCGTCCTCGCGGCCTACGCCCACATATTTGTAACCGGGGCAGTTCTCCTGCAGGTATTCCAGCTGGAAGTCCAGGGCTTCCTGAACGCCGAATACCAGCGGGTGCTGGTCGTTGATCATGGCGGCAGCGGCCTCGCGGCGGTTGGGCCAGATGTGGTCTCCGTCGTCGGCGGTGCCGTAACGGATGTTGTAGGACATGACTTTCACCGTGGCCGGTTCTTGTTTACAGGCCACGAACAGAGGCAGAAGAGCTGCCAGAACAAGGGCTATTTTTTTCATGTTATTTGGTTAAACTAATCAGGTTCCAAGGCAAAGATAAGAAATATTTGATTAACTTTGCATACTATGGCGAAACGAAGCACTATAGCTGCTGTGGTGTTGGTAGCGGTACTCCTGGCAGGCATTGCCATTGCCGTTACCAAGCTGTACACACAGGTCCCGGGAGAAGAGACCGTAACGCCGGCTCCCACGGGTTGGAACGTCCTAAGGGCGGTGCCCTCGGATGCCGCCGCCGTGCTGGTGTTTGACGGCAGCGCCAAGGCCGCCAGAATCCTGGCCGATTCCACGGGTCTCCTGCAGGGCTTCGTGGCCCCCGGAGACGCCGCCTTCATGGCTTTTATCCAATCCCTGAGCCGCCGAAAGATGGCCGTTTCGCTGCACAACAGCGGCACCCTGGTTCCCCTGGTAGCCGCCCAAATCCAGCCCACCGACACCGTTGCCCGTAAACTGGCTGCCCAAGCCGGTCTTAAAACCCTGGAAAAGGAAGGGTATCTTCTGGCCTGCCGTTCGGAAACTTTCGTGAACGCCAGCGCCCGCCATCTGGTAGAGGGCCTGTCCATCCTGGGAACCCGCCGCCTGCAAGATCTGGTGAGCCACGTTTCCGGCCAGGCCGTGCTGCTGGTTTCCCATGCCCATGCATCCAAACTCCTGCAAACCTATGCAGGAACAGAATACCGCAAGGAATCCTTTGTCAAAGACCTTACCGCCTGGAGCGCCTGGACCATCCAGGATGCCGGAAAAGACCAGATTCTCTTCAAAGGCCTTGCCCTTCCCGGTGAGGCTTCCGCCAGTTTCTTCGGCGCCTTTGCGGGAACATCGGCCCAGGTGGCGGAATTCCCCGAGGCCGTACCCTATTATACCGCTACGGCCGTGGCCGTTCCCATCCCCGACGTAGATGCCTATCTGGCCTCCCGCCGCAAGCTGGAAGACGGGGAAGGCCGTCTGGCGCAGTACAACAAGGCTCTCAAGGCCAAGGCTGGCCGTCCGCTTTCTCCGGAGGAATGGTTCCGGAACTTGCAGCCGCGGGAACTGGTGCGCATCTCCTTCTATGTGAAAGGGGATCTCCAGGAGGCCGTGCTGGTGAAATCGGCCCGCGACCTCAAGTTGGGTACAGGGGCTTCCAATGAATACCGCGGCGTGCTGGCGCAGGTGGCCGGCGAAGGTTTTGCCGTGACGGATACCCTTTGCGCCTCCCTGGGCGGAAAATGGAGGGTATTTGGCAGTGCTCCCGCCGTTCAGGCCCTGCAGGACGCCTCCATCAAGGAATACAGTCTGAAGAACCGCCTGGCCGACGCTTCTGTCTCCCTGCCGGCAGGCTTTGTGGCATACAGTTCCCTCACCGACGCTCCCGACGTTCCGGACCGGCTGCTGGTGAAAGACCTGGCCCAGCCCCTGAAGGATTTTGCCCTGGGTGCCGGCTTCGCTCCGGCCACGGTAGCTCTGGATTTGTCGGGAGAACTTCCCGCCCTGCGCGTGCAGGTAAGCACCCACACCCTCAAGGGCAACAAGGTACAGGTGATGGAGCGGGATACTACCGTCACCGTTCCCGCCGGTCCTTTCCCGGTGAACAATTATTTCACGGGAAAGACCAATTCCCTGTATCAGAACAGCAGCCTGTCCATTTGCCTGAACGACGAAAACGGCAAGGGCGTGTGGGGCATTCCCTTCAAGGAAACCATTTGCGGCCGTGTTCAGAACGTGGATTTCTATAAGAACGGAAAAATCCAGTTCCTCTTTGCGGCTGGTGACAAACTGTATATGCTGGACCGTCTGGGCCACTGGGTGAACGGTTTCCCCGTGAAGCTGCCCAAGGCGGTGCTGCTGGGCCCCGATGTCTACGACTTCACCGGCATCGGCGGCTATTCCGTGATGGTCCTGCACAAGGACAACAGCCTGGAGCGTTACAACTTGCACGGCCAGAAGCCGGACGGGTGGAAGGGCATCAAGGCTCCCGAGACGGTGAAGAACCTTCCGGAACTGCTGGAAGTGAATGGAAAACATTACTGGGTGGTCCGCACCAGCGTGCGCACCTTGGTGTACCCCTTTGGCGGCGGTGAACCGCTGGTGAAGGAAGAGGGCAACAAGATGCTGCGCCCCGACGCCCAGCTCAAGATAACGTCCAAGGGAATCAGCGGCGAGTGCTACGACGGCCGCACCCGGGACTATAAGTTGAACTAAAACCTATCAGAGAATAATGGAATTCAAGTCTGTCAACAAAATTCTGCAGGAAAGTCTGGTAAAGAACTGGGACCGTCCCGCCGTTACCAACTTCCAGGGTATGACGCTGGCGTACCGTGATGTGGCCCGCCGTATTGCCAAACTGCACATTGCCTTTGAGCAGTGCGGCCTCAAGAAGGGAGACAAAGTGGCCATCTGTTCCCGTAACCAGGCCAACTGGGGCGTTTGTTTCCTGTCGGCCATTACGTACGGCGCCGTGGCCGTTCCCATCCTGCACGAGTTCAAACCCGGAAACATCCACTACCTGGTGAACCACTCCGAGGCCCGCGTCCTCTTTGTGGACGAGGTTATCTGGGAAGGCCTTTCGGCCGAAGAGATGCCGGACCTGGCCGTGGTGGTCCAGATCAACACCTTCAAGTTCCTGTATGCTGCCACGGAAGAGCTGGCCCAGGTGCGCGAGCATCTGAACGAGGAATTCGGCAAGCGCTATCCCAACAACTTCGAGCCCGAGAATCTGAACTATTACGAAGATTCTCCCGAAGAGCTGGCCATCATCAACTACACCTCCGGTACCTCCGGCTTCTCCAAGGGCGTGATGATCCCTTACCGGGCCATCTATTCCAATATCGAGTTCGCCGCCCAGGATGCCTGTCCCATGCTCAAACCGGGCATGAACGTGGTGGCCATGCTGCCGTCGGCCCATATGTACGGCATGATGTTCGAGTTCCTCTTCGAGATGACCATCGGCATGCACGTCCATTTCCTGAGCCGCGTGCCCAGCCCCAAGATTATCATGCAGGCCTTCAGCGAGGTGCATCCGGACATTATCATCGCCGTTCCGCTGGTGATGGAGAAGGTATACAAGAGCAAGCTCAAGCCGCTTATCGACAAAACCAAATACTACCGCCGCATCCCCATTCTGGACAAGGTTATCGAGAACAAGTTCTGCACGGAGCTCACCAACGCTTTCGGCGGCCAGTTCGAGGAGGTTATCCTGGGAGGTGCCGCCTTCAACCCCGAGGTGGAGAAGTTCCTCAACAAGATTGGTTTCCACTACACGGTGGGCTACGGCATGACGGAATGCGCCCCCATCATCTGCTATGCCCACTGGGACAAGGTGAAGGTGGGAAGCGCCGGCCGCGCCGCCCTCAACATGGAAATCCGCATAGATTCCTCCGACCCCCGGAACATCCCCGGCGAGGTGCAGGTGAAGGGCCCCAACGTGTGCCTGGGCTACTACAAGAACGAAGATGCCACCAAGGCTTCCTTCACGGAAGACGGCTGGTTCCGCACCGGCGACATGGGCGTAATTGACGAGGACGGCTACCTGTTCCTGCGCGGCCGCTCCAAGTGCATGGTGCTGGGTCCTTCCGGCCAGAACATCTACCCCGAAGAGGTGGAAGCCACCATCAACAACTTCAACTACGTGGTGGATTCCCTGGTTATCGAGGACGACGGCGGCCTCACCGCCCTCATCTACCCCGACTGGCATCAGGGAGAACTGGACGGCTACACCCGTTCCGATTTCAAGAAGCGCATCTGCGGCATGCTGCCCGCCATCAACGACGAGCTCCCCAAATATGCCCAGATCAAGAAGATCGAGCTCATGCCCGAAGACTTCGAGCGCACCCCCAAGAAGAGCATCAAGCGCTATTTATATCAGCGTAACTAACCCGTTTGTCATACAGGAACCTAATTGTCATACCGAGCGAAGCGAGCGTATCTTATGTCACAAAAATTTGATAAGAGTTATCTGGAAATGGCCGAGGTTTGGGCCCAGAATTCCTACTGCAAGCGCAGGAAGGTGGGTGCACTGCTGGTCAAGGACCGCACCATTATCTCGGACGGTTACAACGGTACGCCCTCGGGCTTCGAGAACATCTGCGAAGACGAGAACGGCGTCACCAAACCCTACGTGCTGCATGCCGAAGCCAACGCCATCACCAAGGTGGCCAAGAGCGGCAATAGCAGCGAGGGCGCCACACTCTTCGTGACGGCGTCCCCCTGCGCCGAGTGCGCCAAGCTCATCATCCAGTCCGGCATCAAGCGCGTGGTTTACCGCGACGCCTACCGCCTCACCGACGGCATTGACCTGTTGGCCCGCGCCGGCATTGAAGTGGAGCAGATTCAATAGAATATATGCAAAGGAAATTCCTGATACAGATCCTCCAGGTGGTTCTGGGCATTGTGATCGGCGCGCTGGTCACCTTTTCCATAGTGCGCTATCGCGAGCGCCAGCACCAGTACCGCGTCGAGAACCGGAACTGGCAGAAGCTCAATCTTATTCTGGGAATCGTGGAGGAGAATTATGTGGACACGCTGGACCGGGACGGTATGACTCAGGCTTCCGTATCGGCGGCCCTGGCCAAACTGGATCCCCACTCGGTGTATCTGCCGCCCGTAGAGCTGGAGGCCTCCGAGCAGTCCCTCGCCGGCAATTTTGACGGCATCGGCATCCAGTTCAACGTGCCCAACGACACGGCCATAGTACTGGAGGTCATTTCCGGCGGCCCGTCCGAGAAAGTGGGCCTGCAGCCCGGCGACCGTCTCCTTAAGGTGGACGACCTGGTGATAGCCGGCGTCAAATACCCCCAGGACAGCATGGTGGCCCACATCAAGGGTCCTTCGGGCAGCAAGGTGGTGATTACCGTCAAGCGCGGTCCCGACGTAATTCCGTTCGAGATTACCCGCGGCAAGATTCCCGTACACAGCATGGACGCCGCCTTCATGGCCCGTCCGGGCGTGGGGTACATCCGCCTGAGTAAATTCTCCCGCACCACCTATCAGGAATGCCACGAGGCAGCCATGAAGCTGCTGGACCAGGGCATGGCCCACCTCATCTTCGACGTCCGGGACAATTCCGGCGGCTACATGGACCAGGCCCTCCTCCTCTCCAACGATTTCCTCTCCTCCGGTGACACTATAGTCTATCTGGAAGGAAAACACAGGCCCAAAGAGGTCTTCAAGGCCGATGGAAGGGGCTTGCTCCAGAGCGTAGGTCTTACAGTGCTCATCAGCGAGAACTCGGCATCGGCCAGTGAAATCCTGGCCGGGGCCATCCAGGACAACGACCGCGGCACGGTGATGGGCCGCCGTTCCTTCGGAAAAGGCCTGGTGCAGGAGCCCTTCTTCTTCACGGACAAATCGGGCATCCGCCTGACTGTAGCGCGGTATTACACCCCTTCGGGCCGATGCATCCAGAAGCCCTACGGAACCTCGGAGAACTACAATTACGACATCTACCGCCGCTACGCCGACGGAGAGGTCTTCAGCGCCGACAGCGTCAAACTCAATAAGGAAGACGTGCACCATACCCGCAGCGGACGCGTGGTTTACGGCGGCGGCGGAATTATGCCGGACGTATTCGTCCCCATGGATACCACCCGCGCCTCCAGTTTCCACATAGCCTGCAACCGCAAGGCTACGCAGATGCGCTTCGCTTCCGAGATTTTCGACCGCTATACCACCCGTCTGGCCTCCATCGACTCGTACGACCAGATGGACCGCTTCCTGGACGGAATCAACATCAAGGCCGAATTTACGGCTTTCGCCCGCGCCAAGGACGGCATCCGCTGCACCGAGGCGGAGTGGAACGAATCGGCCCCTTACCTGGTACCCCAGCTGAGGGCGCTCATCGCGCGCTATTCCAAACTGGGTGACAATGCTTTCTACAAATACTATCTGCCGGTGGACGACACTGTGCAGAAAGCGCTGGAACTGATATAGAATGAACCGGATCCCTCACGAGGTCCGGTTCATTCTAACCTATTATTAACTAAACCAACTAAAACTAACCGGTTTAGCTATAAGCAAGCAGCGTGCCAAACTTTAAACAATGTGTTCGTGCTCTACCTCGGCGCGCGCCCTTTCCACTGATTTAGAGCGCTTTAGTACAAAGCCAGAACCGAGATATTTTGTGCGGACATCTTCATCGGCCGCCAATTCCTCGGGGGTTCCGGATTGTAAGATAACCCCTTCGTACAGGAGGTAAGCGCGGTCTGTGATGGCCAGGGTTTCACCCACATTGTGGTCGGTGATAATGACGCCGATATTGCGGTATTTGAGTTTGGCAATGATGTACTGGATGTCTTCCACGGCAATGGGGTCCACGCCGGCGAAGGGTTCGTCCAGGAGGATGAACTTGGGATCTACGGCCAGGGCGCGGGCAATCTCGCAGCGGCGGCGCTCACCGCCGGAGAGCTGGATGCCCAGGGACTTGCGCACCTTGGAGAGGTTGAACTCGTCAATGAGACGCTCCATGCGCTCCAGGCGTTCGGCCTTGGTCATGTTTTCTGTACTCTTGGACAGTTCCATCACGGAAAGAATGTTGTCTTCCACCGACATTTTGCGGAAGACGGAAGCTTCCTGAGGCAGGTAGCCTATCCCCTTCTGGGCCCGCTGGTACATGGGCAGTGTGGTGATTTCCGTGGTGTTTCCTTCATCGTCGTCCAGGAAGATGCGGCCGCCGTTGGGCTTGATTTGTCCGGTAATCATGTAGAAACTGGTGGTCTTGCCGGCTCCGTTAGGGCCCAGGAAACCCACAATCTCTCCCTGCTGCACTTCCATGGACACGCCCTTCACCACCGTGCGGACGCCATATTTCTTGACAAGTTTTTCTGCTCTTAGTTTCATGCTATTTGGTATCAAGTCCCATATCGGCCACGAATGCGCGGACCTCGGGGTTCTTTTCCATAAGATCCTTGGCCTTTTCTTCGGGCATGTAGGGCACTTTCTCGGTTTCTTCCATGGGAGTGACGGACACCAGCACGTTCACCTTGGTGCAGGAGACCAGTTCCCGGAGCTTGGTTTCCAGTTCGCGGAGCATCTTTTCTTCGACCCACTGCTTCTGGGAGTCGTTGGTTACGAAGAATTCCACCTGCTTGACGCCGTTCTCCTCACTCAGGTTGATGTTCCCGCTGGAAAGCATGCTGGCCAGACGGGGCTTGGCGCTGTACTGCTTGGCCAGTTCCTTCCACTGTAGGCGCACCAGGTCGTCGTCCGGCAGGGCCTGATTCTGAGGCGCGGCCTCCATAGGGGCCGATTCTTCCTTCTTCTCCTCCATGATGGCGCTCATGGAAAGGGCCGAACCCGTCTTGGGGGTGCGGCGACGGGAGGGAGCAGGAGCCTCTACCTTCGAGGCAGGAGATACACTCGCCCCTTCGGGGCTCGGTATGACAGGGGCGGCGCTCGGTATGACAGGGGCTGGACTCGGTATGACGGGGGCTGACACCCCGGAGGGAGCCTCGGCCCTCTTATTAGCGACCGGAGGGGTGTCTGCCCCCGTCGAAACAGCCACAGCGGGCTTGTCGGAGGGCTTGCCAAGGAGGTAGCTCAGGCGCATTAGGGCGAACTCTATGTGCAGGCGGGGGTTGACGGCCGCCTTGTAGCCGGTCTCGCAAGCGGTGGTGATGCCCAGGGCCTCGTAGAGGAACTGGTGGGAGCACCGGGCCGCCTGCTCGGCATACAGCTTCTTCAGGGAATCGGGCAACTCCAGCAGGGGTTCCAGGCCGCCCGTCTTGGCTACCACCAGATTACGGAGGTGGGTAGACAGCGAGCCCACAAAGTGGAGTGCGTTGAAGCCCTTGGCCAGAATCTCGTCGAAGGTGAGGAAAGCCCCGCCGTAGTTCCCGGCAAGGAAATCCTCCACCAGCTTGAAACAATACTTATAGTCCAGGACATTGAGGTTGCGGATCACGTCCTCGTACTTGACCGTGGTGCCGCAGAAGGCCACCGTCTGGTCAAAGATGGTGAGGGCGTCGCGCATGGCACCGTCGGCCTTGGCGGCAATCTCGTGCAGGGACTCGTCGTCTATGGTTACGCCTTCTTTCTGGGCTATTCCCCGGAGGTTGCGCACCATGTCAGGTATGCTGATGCGGTTGAAGTCGTACGTCTGGCACCGGCTCAGGATGGTGGGCAGGATCTTGTGCTTCTCCGTGGTGGCCAGGATGAAGATGGCGTGTGCCGGCGGCTCTTCCAGGGTCTTGAGGAAGGCGTTGAAGGCCGACTGGGACAGCATGTGCACCTCGTCTATGATGTACACGCTGTACTTACCCACCTGCGGGGGAACCTGCACCTGCTCCATGAGGGTCTTGATATCCTCAACGGAGTTGTTGGACGCCGCATCCAGCTCATGGATACAATAGCTGCGGCCTTCCTGGAAGCTCACGCAGGACTCGCACTCGCCGCACGGTTCCATCTCCGGACCGGGATGGGCGCAGTTGATCATCTTGGCGAAGATGCGCGCCGTGGTGGTTTTACCCACTCCCCTGGGCCCGCAGAACAGATAGGCGTGGGCCAGCTGCCCCCTCCGGATGGAGTTGGACAGGGTGCGGGCTATAGTGTCCTGGCCGATGAGGGTTTCGAAGGAGTCCGGCCTGTACTTCCTTGCCGATACTATGTAGTCGCTCATAAAATACAAAGATAACAAAAACCTGTTCTTTTTCCTCCACTTTTGTTTGCGCTTCAACAAAAAAAGCAAAAAGGGAGAGCCAAAGCTCTCCCCGGGGCCTCAGGTCGAATCAGAAGATCAAAAGAGAAAAATGGCATTCCAGTGAGGGCTGAAATGCCATTAATTGGTAGTTTCAATTCCGCCAAAGCGGCACGACCATATCATGGTGTTGCAAAGGTAACAATAAAAACCGATTTCCCCAACAATATTTTTCCGATAATCAATTCATTAGATGTCAGGATATTAGAAGGAACATGTTTTCTTGTCCAGATTCGCTGGTTTTTCCGAGAAAAAGACTATCTTTGTAAAGACCAAACTAATAGCCAATGAATACGCGTAGCCTTTTGTACCCGGCCATGCTTGCTTTGGTGATGTTATTTGTCACCCAATGCAAGAATGCCGAGCAGGATGGCCCAGCCACCCGGCCGAGTGGGAAACAGATTACCATCAAGGCCACTCTGGAACAGCCTGTCGGCACCAAAACTTCCCTTTCTTCTGAACGCAAGGTTCTCTGGAGCGCTGGAGACAAAATCAAAGTTTACAACAGCAGCACCCCTGGCGGCGTAGTGTATACTTTGTCGGGCGGTGCAGGTACCACAGCCGGAGAATTTACGGGAGACGCCCTTTCGGGGAACGGTCCCTTCTATGCCGTCTACCCGGCTGACGCGGGAGGTTCCCTCAGCGGCACCGGTGTCGCAGTTACCTTACCCGCCACGCAGAGTTATGTGGAGGGCGGTTTCGGCAGCGGCGCGGCGGTTGCTGCTGCCAAGGCCGAAGCCATAAAACAATTGAACTTCAAGAATGTCCTGGGCGGCGTTGCCTTCACCCTTTCCGGCGGTAAGTCCATCTCCGGAATCCGTCTGCAAACCATGGGAGACGAAGCTCTCAATGGTGCAGGCACGGTGAGTTTGAGCGGAGATACGCCGTCGTTAAGCATGGGCGCCAAAACGTCCGATGATCAGAGTATCTTGTCTCTGGACGGCCCTGGTAAGGCATCGGCCTCTTTCTGCCTTATGCTTCCTCCGGGGGCCTTCGAACAGGGTTTCCTGGTGGAATTCCTGGACGGGGAGGGCAACGTGATGTTCAAGAGCGCCAAGGCCACGGTGAACAAAGTGACGCGCTCTTCCATTCTGGACATGCCGGAAAGTGCCTATACGGCGCAGTACAAAGCTGCCTTCTTCGAGTCCGACAGTTTTGGCTATTTCCCGGCCATTGGTGCGGGTGAAACGCTGGACGATTCCAAGGCCTACGATTCCGCTACTTGCCAGTATGCCTTTAAGACAGGAAGCACGCGTTATATTCGTGTGCAGAGCCTTTCCAAAGGCTTCTACACAGAAATCACTACACCTAACGACATGGCGCTGGGAGAATCTTGTGAGGCTACCGTCGTCACTCTGGAGGGTAGTACGAAGACTACGGACACAAAGACTTTCAAAGTCCTCAAGAAAACCGGGGACAGGGTGTGGCTGGTAAACGGTAGCGAAGGTATCATTCAAAAGCTGGAGGACTAAGCTATGAAAAAGACTATACTGATTCTTTTGCTTGCCGGGTTCGCTACCGCGCTGTATGCCGGTCCCATCACCCCCGAAAAGGCCCTGAAGGTGGCCGAGAAGGTGCTCTCGGTGCAGCCTGTTACCAAGTCGGCCAGCGGCCTCCAGATTATCTGGGACGGCGAGACGGCCGGCACTAAGGCCGATGGTCAGGATCCTGCCTTCTACGTAGTGGGCCGGGACGGCGGCGGCTTCGTGATTGTGGCCGGTAACGACAACGTGCGTCCGGTGCTGGCCCTGTCCTACACCAACCGCTTCCAGGTAGAGAATATGCCCTGCAACGTAAGCGCCTGGATGGAGAGGATTAAAAGATACAGTCGCACAACTAAGGTGGCCACTGCCGAGGTGAGAGCCCAGTGGGATGCATTTGCGGAAACCAAGGCCGGAGAGATTTTGCCTGAAGCGGGCATTACCGGTAAATACTTCCCGGGAGGTAAAGCTACGGTGGAATGGGACCAGGATGCGCCGGGAAATCTGTTATTACCAATAGCTTCAGGAGATACTGATCACGCAGCTAGTGGTTGTGTAGCCATTGCCATGGCCGAGATAATGACCTGGTTCAAATATCCTGCATCCGGGAATGGAACGGTAAGTGGTTACACCTCAAGCATTAAAGGCCATACGGCTACTATCCCAGAACACACCCTTGGGACGGTATACGATTGGGATGGAATGGAGCTTCTTACGGATTACCAAAAGTTCCGTGCTGCAGATGATGATTTGAAAAACAACATTGCTCAACTGATTTACGATATCGGAACCATTCTTCAACTCAATTACAGTACGGATGCAACAGAAGGAAATGCGACGCTCGTTCCTACAGAAATGAGTGAGCATATGGGCTATTCCAGGAGTGTTGTTAAGAAGAGTCGTGAATGGGATTATTACCCGGGTTGGAAATGGGACCAGATGCTTGAGGAACAAGTGACGGATCATCCCGTTTTTTACTCTGGTACAGACCCTGATAACGGTGCTGGCCATGCCTACGTGGTAGACGGATATGCCCTGTATAGCGGAGAGAGGGTCTTCCACTTTAATTTTGGCTGGAGCGGCTTATGTAATGGTTACTATTATTCGGACTACCAGGCTCCTGAGGACGATCGGGTAACCGATGAGGGATTTGGCAGTTATTATTCCGTAGAAGCCTTAATCGATTTCGTCCCGGATTCGGGAGGTACTTCACAGTATGTTACTGGAATTAAGTTTTTTCCGTATGATGCAACGAGTGGATTTCGTGCCGAACTCATAAACGATGTAGGCATAGACTATACTTTCTATCATGCGACCGTGAAAGGAATGACTCCCGTTACCGTAGATTTAGGGGTTTTTAAGTTGGATAGGGATGGCAATGTTTCCGGTGATGCAATTCAAGAGTATCCCGGTTTTACGTGTGAACCCGATTTTTACAAAGGATTCAGTTGGGGTTTTAATTTCACGAGTCCAGGGGTTTTCGGTGACAAATTCGCCATGTTTTATAAGGAAGGTGATTCTGATTATCAAAAGATAGAGTTTGATAATCCCAGTTTAGGCCCATGTGAGATACCCATTTACCCCGCCGCCTTTATCAAGACGGAAGCCTCATACAGTACGGGAGATTACTTCTACTTCCGGCTCACGAATCATAATTATTCTTATGCGGATGCAGCCTGGATCATTACTGATCCTTCGGGGAATACAACCAAATGGGTTCAGCGTGAAGACCGCTTCCAGCTTACCAAATCCGGTAAGTATACCATCAAGGTGACGCCCTACGAGGGCGCCGAGACCATTGTTGTAGTCATTAACGTAAACTAAGAAGGCTATGAAAAAGATTGGATACATCCTGTTGTCGGCAATAGCCCTCCTTACCCTCGCATGCAAAAAGACTGAGGAAGAGAAACCGCAACCCAAGCCGGAGGCTCCCAAGATTGAGATTCCTTCCGAGAGCCAGGCGGTTTTCTCCCAGGGCATCAGTATAGAAGCCGGAACGGCAGCCCAGAGCAAGACGGTGAAATTCACCACCAACCAGGCCTGGAGCGCCGATGTGGCCGATGTCAAGGCCTCCACATGGCTTTCCGTCCAGCCCACCAGCGGGTCGGCCGGAACTGTGACAATGACGGTAACCGCCCAGGTTAATCCCGGAAAGGAAGCCCGCGAAGCGTCCGTCACCATCAAGTGCGGCACGGCTTCGAAGAAATTCACGGTGAAACAGGCGGGCATTCCCGCCGTGGAAGTGACATCCGTTACCCTTGACAAGACGGAAGTGGGTCTGGTAGAAGGGGAAACCGCTCAGCTTACAGCCACCGTTGCCCCGGACAATGCTACGGACAAAACCGTCACTTGGAGCAGCGACAAGGCCGAAGTGGCCACCGTGGACAACACGGGCAAGGTCACGGCCGTGAAAGAAGGAAAGGCCACCATCACGGCCAAGGCAGGGAGCAAAGAAGCCACCTGTGTAGTTACCGTTACCAAGAAAGTAGTTCCGGTGACTGAGATCACCCTGAGTAAAGAAACCCTGGAACTCACCAAGGGCCAGAGTGAGACGCTTACGGCTACGGTTCTGCCGGCCGATGCCACCGACCCTTCCGTAACCTGGACTACGTCCGACGCCTCCATCGCTACGGTTGAAGGCGGCAAGGTGACGGCCGTCAAGAGCGGCTCGGCCACCATTACCGCCAAGGCAGGGGAGAAGGAAGCCACCTGCAAGGTTACCGTGACAACGCCGGTGGAAAGCATAACCCTGGACAGCAGTACCATCACCTTGGAAGAGGGCAAGAGCACCACCCTCACGGCAACGGTCCTCCCGGCCGATGCCGATGACAAGACCGTAACCTGGACGTCTTCCGATGCGTCGGTTGCGACCGTGTCAGGAGGCAAAGTCACTGCCGTGAAGGAAGGATCGGCCACCATCACCGCCAAGGCGGGGGACAAGACGGCCACCTGTGCCGTTACGGTAATGAAGCAGGTTATCGCCGTCACCGGCATAACGCTGAACAAGACCAGTCTGGAGTTGAACAAGGGCCAGAGCGAGACGCTATCGGCCATGGTGACCCCGGACAACGCTACGGATAAAACGGTGAATTGGACTTCGTCCCAGCCGGAAGTAGCCACAGTGGATGCCAATGGCAAGATTACCGCGGTAAGCGCCGGCAGCGCCGTCATCAAGGCCAAGGCCGGTGAAAAGGAGGCCACCTGCGCCGTCACCGTTAAGGTGCCGGTAGAGACAGTGACCCTGGACAAGACCACCCTCACGCTGGAGGAAGGCAAGGAAGTGACGCTTACCGCCACGGTAACGCCGGCCGATGCCTCCGACCCTAAGGTGACGTGGAGTTCTTCTGCCTCAGATATAGCCACGGTGGATGCCAATGGCAAAGTCAAGGCTGTGAAGGAAGGAAAGGCCACTATTACCGCGACGGCCGGCGGCAAGAGCGCCACCTGTGCCGTAACGGTAACCAAGGCCCCTGTTCCTGCCACTTCCGTCACTCTGAACAAGAGCACGCTGGAGCTTTACGAAGGCAAGACGGAAACGCTTACCGCGACGGTAGCTCCCGCCAATACCACCGATGAACTCACCTGGAGCAGCGATAAGACCGCTGTTGCCACTGTGGACAATACGGGTAAGGTGACGGCTGTGGCCGAAGGTACGGCCGTCATCACTGCCAAGGCCGGCGACAAGAGCGCCACCTGCACCGTTACGGTGAAGAAGGTGGTGGCCGTGACCTCACTCACCCTGAACAAGACCACCCTGGAACTGGAGAAGGGAGCCAGCGAAACGCTTACAGTTACGGTGACCCCGGAAAACGCTACCGACAAGAGCGTGACCTGGAGCACGGACAAGGCCGATGTGGCCACCGTGGACAATACGGGTAAGGTCACTGCCGTGGGCGGTGGATCGGCCACCATCACGGTGAAATCGGCCAATGGTAAAACGGCCACCTGCGCCGTTACGGTGAAAGTTCCGGTAACGGCCGTGAAGCTGAACAAGGCTGAACTGGATCTTAACGTGGGAACTTCGGAAACCCTTACGGTAAGCTTTGAACCGGCCGATGCCACGGACAAGACGGTCACCTGGGAAAGCTCGAAGAAGGAAGTTGCTACAGTGGACGAGAACGGTAAGGTAACGGCTGTGACCAAGGGCGAAGCCACCATCACGGTGAAATCGGCCAATGGCAAAACGGCCACCTGTGCCGTTACGGTGAAGGTCCCGGTGACCAGTGTCACTTTGGACAAGTCCAGCCTGGAGATGTCCAAGGGAGAGGAGGTAACGCTCAATGCCACGGTTGCGCCGGACGACGCCTCGGATCCCAAGGTGACCTGGAGCACCAGCGACAGCGCTGTGGCCACGGTGGACCAGACGGGTAAGGTGAAGGCTGTAGGCGGCGGCACGGCAACCATTACGGCCAAGGCAGGGGACAAGAGCGCCACCTGCGCCGTCACGGTAAAGGTTCCGGCCACGGGCATAACCTTGAACAAACCCGAGATCACCCTTGACAAGGGTGCATCGGAGACCCTGGTGGCCACGGTGGCCCCGGCCGATGCTACGGACAAGACGGTGACCTGGGAGAGCACGAAGGACGATATTGCCACGGTGGACCAGACCGGTAAAGTGACGGCCGTAGCCAAGGGTGAAGCCACCATCAAGGCCAAGATAGGGGACTTTGAAGCCACCTGTAAGGTTACTGTGACTATTCCGGTAACGGGTGTCACCCTTAACAAGAGCACCCTGACCCTTGTGAAGGGCACCTCGGAGACCCTTGAGGCTACGGTTGCGCCGGACGATGCCAACAATAAGAGTGTAACCTGGAGCAGCAACAAGACGGGAGTGGCCACCGTAGACGAGAACGGCAAGGTAACGGCCGTGGACGGTGGCGAGGCCACCATTACGGTAACTACGGCCAACGGCAAAACGGCCACCTGTGAAGTGACCGTAACCGTTCCGGTGGAGTCGGTGACCTTGGACCACAGCTCGTTGGATCTGGAGGTCGGCGACACGGCTCAGCTTACGGCCACGGTGAATCCTTCCAACGCCACCAACAAGAAGGTTACCTGGTCCAGCGGCGATAACAGCATTGCCAAAGTTGACGAGACCGGCAAGGTAACGGCAACGGGTGTCGGTAGTATTACCATTACCGTAACGACGGAAGACGGTGGTAAGAAAGCCACTTGTACCGTTACAGTTAAAGCCGCAGCCACCGACAACACCGAAGGCTACGGCAGCGGCACTGGCGAATGGAATAGCTAGTCCTGATATCTGTGGATGTAACCCGCTAACATTTAACGCTTTACACAATTACCCCTGGTCAATTGGGACCAGGGGTAATTACGTTATGGCTTGTTTCTCAGGGACTTACTCCCACGGGGCCATTTCAATGAACTGCTGCATGCCCTTGGTGGCCACCTCCTGGATAAAGGTGACGCGGGGGTCGCTCAGCGGGACGGGCTTGGGGTCTATCACGTAGATGGGGCAACCGTTGGGGGCATAGCGGTACAGGCCGGCGGCTGGGTAGACCTGCAGCGAAGAGCCTACTATGAGGAGGATATCGGCCTTTTCCACCAGGTCTATGGCTTTCTCTATGTTGGGGACCGCCTCGCCGAAGAAGACGATGTGCGGACGCAGCTGGCAGCCGTTCGGAGCCAGGTCTCCCAGCACTACGGGCTTGTAGCCCACGTCTATGACCTCGGCCTCGGAGGCGGTGCGGTCGTAGATTCCGTTCTCCGGACGCACCTTGGTGAGTTCCCCGTGCAGATGTAGCACCTTGGTGGAACCGGCCCTCTCGTGCAGATTGTCCACGTTCTGGGTGATGACATCCACGTTGTAATCCTTCTCCAGGCCGGCTATGGCCTCGTGGGCGGCGTTGGGCCTGGCCTCCTTGAGCTGGGCGCGGCGCTGGTTGTAAAAGTCCAGCACCAGCTTCCGGTTGCGGTACCAGCCTTCGATGGAAGCCACGTCGTTCACGTCATACTGCTCCCACAGCCCGCCGGTGTCCCGGAAAGTGGCGAATCCGCTCTCGGCCGATACGCCCGCACCGGTTAATACGACAATGTGTTTTTTCATAGGCATAAGATGCCCGGTCGAGGCCGGGCATGACTCTAATCTTTCAGTTCAAAGAAATACTTTCTAATCCAGTACTCGAAGAGCGGATCTATGATTTGCGGGTTGTCGTTCTCGTCAAAGAGCAGCACTTCCTTCTTCATGAGGGCATCCTTCACGCGTTTCACGTTGGCCGATGAATTGAGCCCGTACTTGCGGATGACATCGGCCGCGCTGAAGCGGGTAACCCCGTCCACCACGGCGCGCAGGAAGCTTACCTGGTGGGTGGTGAGGTCGGCCACAATGGCGTTGAAGCGGGGCTCGTGGATGCTTACCAGCGTGCTCAGGGCCTCTACCAGAGCCTGCTCCACAATGTAGCCCTTGCTCATGTGATCGCAGATGGCGGCGAAGTGGTTGATGTACCACAGGTGTCCCTTGAACAGGCGGCAGGCGCCCTGCAGGAGTTCTTTTTCCACCACCTTGCCGGCGGCCAGGAAGCCCTTGTGCACGTGGTCGGCCATTTCCCTTTCGTCCACGGGCGAGAGCGCCACGCGCTCCAGCTGGCGATAGAAAAGCTGGCTGCTCTGGAAGATGGCTTTCATGGCGTTGACGCCGGAACCGCAGATAACCCAGGAGAAGAGGTTGGTCTTTCCCTTCATCTCCCGCATGCAGGCATCCAGCGGGCGCAGGATGACATCGGGGTCCTCCAGGCGGTTCAGGCTCTGGAATTCGTCAATGATAAGGATGAGGCGGGCTCCCCGGTCCTGTGCCAGGGCATAGGGGAAACGGAGCATGGCCTGCACGTCGGAGGGTTCCAGGTCCCAATTGAGGGACAGGATGGTATCTTCTTCCGTGTAATTGTTGGGGTCAAAGACAAAGTGGGTGCCGCCCAGGAACTTCTCCGTGAGCGCGGCGTAGTCGGCCGGGGCCGATGCCACCATGCGCAGCACGGTATTGCCCAGACGGAGCAGGAAGGCTTCGGGGGTACGGATGTTCAGAACGGAGAACTGACCCACCGTAAACACCTTTCCGGACAGGCGCATGGAGAACAGGGCCTGCTGGACCAGCGAGGTCTTTCCGCTCTTGGGCGGCTCGCTAAGCAGTACGTTCTCCCCCTGGCCCAGAAGGTTTCCGAGCAGGGTGACATCGGCCCTTCTTCCTACGAAGTTCTTGCCGGTCACATACTGCGAATAGGGGAAAGCGGTGTCTATCATTACTCGGCAGTTTCAGGGAGTTCAACAGCGGTTTCGGCCGCTTCCACCACCTCTTCCACCTGCTCCTGGGCCTCAGGTTCGGCAGCGGCCTTCTTGAAGCACTTGCCGGTAGAGATGCACCAATAGACGCCTCCAGCTACAAGCAGGCATATCACAATGCCCCAAAACCATCTCCAGAAGGCTCTCTTGCGGGCGGCGGGATCCACAGCGGTGAGCTTGGGGAATTCGGCCAGGGAAGTGAGGGTCTTGCCGAATTTCACGTTCACCAGGGACTTGGCGTTGATGGCCCAGCCGTTGGCGTTCAGGACCGGACCCAGATCGCGCTTGCGGAGCTTGCGCCAGGCGATGAACATGGACGGGCCGGAAATGAGCAGCAGGATACCCACAATCACCAGCAGCAACTCCCAGAACTTGAGGGAAGCGGCGCCGTTGATTACGGCCACCAGGAACTGGCCGATAAAGCCGATGGCCATGCCGATGGCGGCAAAGATACCGGCGAACTTGGCAATGTCAAAGGAAGAAGAGACGGCCTTGGCGGCTTCCTTGCCGTCGCCCTCCGGTTTGGCGGAAGTGGCGGTGTCGGCCTTTTCCATAAAGCCGGACATGGACTTCTCGTTCTTCGCCGCGGCGTTTTTGTCAATCTTGTCGTTGATCATGCGGGCCACCTTCTTGTACGGGGACCAGAAGGCCTGGCGTACGGAGATGGGGTTGTCCACTATGGCAATGACCTTGGCGGTGTAGTCGTTGCCGTCGCGGTCGTAGAACACGGCGTTCTTGCCTTCGCGCAGGCCGTCCACGTCACCGTCGGTGAGCACGGCGGCAATGTTGAAGCTCTTGCCCACCTTCTCGCTGGTGCAGGAGCAGTACAGGATGTACATTCCGCTCAGGGAAGAGATTTCCGGGGCCGGGCCGGCCACTTTCACGCAGAGGTCGGTGCTGCGCTGGTCAATGTACAGGCGTCCGGCCTGGAAGATGGCCTTCTTGTCCTTGTCGTAGAAATCGGCCAGCACTACATAATTATTCAGGAAGCGGTAGAAATGCTTCTGCAGGCGCAGCACTTTGTCCACTTCTTCGATGGAGAGGGCGTTGGCTTCCTCGGCCTTGTCTTTCTCAATGAGCTCCAGCAGGGCGGCTTTCTTGTCTTCCTTGAGGATGGCCTTCACGGCGTCAATGCCCAGGGATTCCACCTCGGCGCCCTTCTTGGCACCCAGCCAGGCGGTGTAGGGGGCGAACTGGGCGCAGACGTCGGCCCACTCGCCTTCCGTAATGCGGTCTTTCTTCCAGCCGGTGAGTTCCACCATGGCGTCCACAGCGGCTCTCCAGGCGGGGTTCACGGCTTCCAGGGCCAGTACGCCGTCCACTACGGGTTTGGCCAGAGGCTGCAGGGCAATCTCTTCGGTGGCCGATGCCAGGCTGCCCTCTATGGCGGCAATCTTCTCCACGTTTACGTCCACGGCCGGGGCGGTGGCGGCGTCAAAGCTGATAAGTTTGCAGCGCATGAAGTAGTCGGCCATCTTCTCTTCCAGGGCCTGGACGGCAGCCAGGGCGTCGGCGGTCTTTTCGCCGAACGGGAGCACCTCCTTGGTGCAAGCCTTCTGCCAGTCAGCATAATCCGCGCAGGCTGCGTAGAATGCATCTATCTGCTCGGTGGTAATGCCGGGCACGCCGCTGCGGTCCATGGCCGACGTAAGGCTGGCGATGGTCTCGATGAGTTTGGCGGTGGGCTCGTCGGACGCACTGGCGGGGGTGATGATGCCGTCACCGTTGAACTGCGTGTCGGCAAAAATCTTCACGTTGTCGGCCGTATCTTCCAGGGCTATTGATTCTTTCTTGAGGCCCAGGTTGTTCAGAATCTGACGGGCCGATGCCTGCAGGCGGGCACCTACGGGGTCTTCTGTATTGAAGTCGTCCAGCTGGAGGGCGTCTTTCTCTTCCAGGAGGATGTCGGGATTCTTGAGGATGCCGGTGAGCCAGTTGGCGGTGGCGATGACTTCGTCCACGCGGATTTTTCCGTCGCCGTCTACGTCAATGTACTTGAGGCTTTTTTCGTCGAATTCCAGGTTGGTGACGGGGCAGCTGAGAACGGTCCACATCTTGCGGTCCAGTTCTCCCAGGTGACGGATGTCTTCCCCGTTACGGATTTTCACGCGTACGGTGCCTCCCACCGAAGCGAAGGCCCAGGGATAGGTGTTTTCTGCAGGCTTTTTCATATGGCAAGTGTTTTGGTTATCAGCGGAATAACATAAATGTTATCGCAAATATAATAAATAATTTTGTCCATTGTCAAAATTTTTCTAACTTTGCAGCCCAATTCGAACAAAAGGAGGTGTAAAAAGCATGATCATCGTACCCATCAAAGAAGGCGAAAATATCGAAAGAGCCCTGAAGAAATTCAAGCGTAAATTCGAGAAGACCGGTGCCGTCCGCGAGATGCGCGCCCGCAAGAACTTCGAGAAGCCTTCCGTGAAGAAGCGCATGGCGCTCCAGAAGGCTATCTATGTTCAGCAGCTTCGTCTTCAGGAGGAGCAGTAAGCTTTCCGCACCTTATTATTATAATAAAACCAGCCCAAACGGCTGGTTTTGTTATTTATATACAGAGGCAGTGCCTCTGTATTATAAATTAGTCAATACGATCGAATCCGGTGTAAGGTCTGAGGACCTCGGGGATTTCGATGTAACCGTCTTTCTGGTTGTCTTCCAGCAGGGCGGCCACTACGCGGGGCAGGGCCAGGGAACTGCCGTTGAGGGTGTGAACCAGCTGCATCTTTCCGTCTTCGTCCTTATAGCGGCACTTGAGGCGGTTGGCCTGGTAGCTCTCGAAGTTGGAAACGGAAGAAATCTCCAGCCAGCGGCCCTGTGCGGCGCTCCACAGCTCGAAGTCGTAGGTGATGGCGCTGGTGAAGCTCATATCACCGCCGCAGAGACGGAGAATACGGTACTTCAGACCCAGGGCGTTCACCAGGCTCTCTACGTGGGCGATCATCTCCTCCAGGGCGGCGTAGCTGTTCTGGGGTTTCTCGATTCGTACGATCTCTACCTTGTCAAACTGGTGCAGGCGGTTGAGACCACGGACGTCCTTACCGTAGGAACCGGCCTCGCGGCGGAAGCAGGGCGTGTAAGCCGTGAGCTTCTGGGGGAAGTCGTTGACGTCCAGGATCACGTCACGAAAGATATTGGTCACGGGCACCTCGGCGGTGGGGACCATATAGAAATCGTCCAGATTGGCGTGGTACATCTGGGCTTCCTTGTCGGGAAGCTGACCGGTGCCGAAACCGGAAGCGGCGTTCACCATCACGGGCGGCTCCACTTCCTTGTAACCGGCGGCGGTGTTGCGGTCCAGGAAGAAATTGATGAGGGCGCGCTGCAGCTTGGCTCCCTTGCCCTTATAGACAGGGAAACCGGCGCCGGTGATCTTGACGCCCAGGTCGAAATCGATGATGTCGTACTTCTTGGCCAGTTCCCAGTGCGGGAGGGCATTCTCCGGAAGGTTCACCTCCGGGCCGCCCATCTTGACAACCAGGTTGTCTTCGGCTCCCTTTCCCTCCGGGACAATCTCGCAGGGAAGGTTGGGAAGCAGCACCAGCTGGTTCTGCAGCTCTTCAATGGTGGCATCGGCCTCCTTGAGCAGTTCCGTGGAACGGGCCTTGAGGTTGGCGACCTCGGCCTTTTCGGCCTCGGCCTCTTCCTTCTTGCCTTCTTTCATGAGCTGGCCGATAGCGGCAGCGGCTTTCTTCTGCTGAGCCAGGAGGGCGTCGCTCTCTGTCTGGAGGGCTTTGCGCTTGTCGTCCAGGGCGATGACCCGGTTGACAATTTCCGTGGCATCGAAGTTTTTAACGGCAAGTCTCCGGATTACAAAATCCGGAGACTCGCGTAAAAGTTTTAAAGTAAGCATGTCTTAGTTCTCGAGGGGAAGTACGGAAACGAAAGACTTGTCTTCGCGCTTACGGGTGAACTTCACAGTGCCGTCGATGAGGGCGTAGAGGGTGTGATCTTTACCCATACCTACGTTCAGACCCGGATTGTGAACAGTACCGCGCTGACGTACGATGATGTTACCGGCCTTTACGACTTCTTCGCCGAACTTCTTGATGCCCAGACGTTTGGAATGCGACTCACGGCCGTTCTTGGAACTGGATTGACCTTTCTTGTGTGCCATAATCTAATTCTGTCTTTAAAAGTTAAGCGATAGCGTCGATGTGGATCTTGGTGAGCTTCTGGCGGTGGCCATTGAGCGTCTGGAATCCCTTGCGACGGATTTTCTTGAATACGAGCACTTTCTTGGCCTTGGCGTCATCGTCTACTACGGTGGCGGAAACCTTTGCGCCCTTCACATAAGGAGTACCGACCTTTACTTTGCCCTCATTGTCTACGAGGAGCACCTTGTCGAACTCTACGGATTCTCCGTTCTTGGCCTGGAGGCGGTTCACGAAGATGTCCATTCCAGCTTCTACTTTAAACTGCTGGCTTGCAATGTCTACGATTGCGAACATGTTGTAAAACTTGTTTGTAAGTTTTCGACCGTAAGCGTCTGCCCTCGCGGCAGATCTTGCTATGCTCATCGGCCATCTCAAAATTTGGGACTGCAAAGATACGGTTTTTTCTTTGAAAACCAAATTTTTCGGGCAAAAATGCTTACCTTTGCGGCCGATGGAAAACGAACGCATCATTTTGGGCATTGACCCCGGAACGCAGCTGCTGGGCTTCGGTATTATCCGCGTGACGGGAAAGAAGTCCTCTTATGTGGATATGGGCGTACTGGACCTTCGTAAGGAAAAGGACGCTTACACCAAACTCCAGTCCATCTACGACTGCATCTCAGAGGTTTGCAAGAGTTACCATCCCACCGAACTGGCCATTGAAAGTCCCTTCTACGGAAAGAACGCGCAGGTTGTCCTTAAATTAGGGCGCGCGCAAGGGGCCGCCATCATCGCCGCCCTGGAATACGGCGTACAGTCGGTGACGGAATATGCGCCCCGCAAGGCCAAGGAGGCCATCGTGGGCAATGGCGCCGCCTCCAAGGAACAGGTGCAGTTGATGCTGGAAAAGACGCTGGGTGTGAAGCTGGAGAGCCGCCACCTGGACGCCACCGATGCGCTGGCCATCGCTCTCTGCCATTTTTACGAAACATCTTCTCCCCTGAAGACCGCCAAAGGAAAGGGCGGCTGGGAGCAGTTCGTAAAAGACAATCCGGGCAGAATTTTTTAATTTTTTATTAAACCTTGCCGCCGGGAGGGTGTCAAAGGAGTGTATTTGTATCAAAATAGTATGGTTAGAAAAATGCTGCTGGCCCTTGCGGGCCTCTTCATCGCCCTCACGTTAAGCGCTCAGAATTACAAGATTACGCTTCAATTACAGGACGCCATGACCGGTGAAGCCGTGGGTTTCGCAACGGTGTCGGTCACCCCCGTCAAAGGTCAGACCCAGACCAAGTACACTCTCTCCGGTTCGGATGGTAAGGCCACTCTGGAGAAGGTGCGTATGGGCACGTATAAACTCAAGGCCGAACTCATGGGCTACAAGACCTATGAAAAGGAGGTGGAGTTAAGGGACGATGCCAACCTGGGTATCATCAAGATGGAGCAGGACCTGGAAGTGCTGGACGCCGCGTCCGTAAGCGCCGTGGGCAACCCCATCATTATCAAGAAAGATACGGTCGAATATAATGCATCGTCGTTCAAGATAAGCGACGACAACATGCTGGAAGACCTCCTGAAGAAGCTCCCCGGCGTGGAAGTGAATGAAGACGGCTCCATCACCGCCAACGGTGAAACCATCTCCAAGATTACCATCGACGGAAAGACCTTCTTCCTGGACGATCCTCAGCTGGCCTCCAAGAACATTCCCGCCAAGCTCATCGAGAAAGTGAAGGTGGTGAAGAAGAAGAGCGAGCAGGCCGAATTTACCGGCATCGACGATGGTAACGACGAGACCGTGATCGACCTCAGCGTGCAAAAGGGTATGATGAACGGTGTCTTCGGCAACCTTTCCGGCGGTATCGGCCACGACCTCCCCTCCGCTTCCAAGGAAGGCGCCCTCAACGACTGGCGCTGGCAGGGTAACTTCATGGGCGGCCGCTTCGCGGAAGACAGCCAGTACAGCATCATTGCCAATGCCAACAACACCAACAACCGCGGTTTCAACGACCTGTCCGGCAATATGATGGGCGGCATGATGGGCGGCATGGGTATGATGGGCCGTGGCGGCGGTGGCGGTTTCGGCGGCAGCAACGGTATCAATACCTCCTGGATGGGCGGTGTCAACGCCAACTGGGATCTTCTGGACGACAAAATGCAGCTTGGAGCCAACTATCTGTACAACGGCAGCAGCATCGACGTAAAGCAGGACACTTATAAGGAGACCTATCGTCTGGATGGTTCCACCCTCATTTCCAACAACCAGGGCGTGAGCAACCGCTACACGGACGGCCACCGCTTCGGCGCCCGTCTGGAGCACAAGTTCTCCGACAATACTTCCATTCTGTTCCAGCCCCAGTTCAACTTCGGCCGCGGCAATTATATCCAGCAGACGGATTTTGATACAGATACCCGCCAGGCCAGCGGTGAACAGGAAAATACCAACAAGGGTTTCACCAACAACACCGGTGCCAATAACAACTGGACAGCCTCCGGCTTCCTGCTTCTGCGCCAGCGTCTGGGCATGCCGGGCCGTACCATCTCCCTGAACCTGAACTGGAACATGTCCAAGAATTCGATGCAGGGCTACAACCAGTCCCGCACCACTTATTACGACAAAGACCACAATCCTTTCGATACGGACATCAACCAGCGTATTGACCAGCTTACGAAGAGCCAGACCGCCGGCGCCCGACTGGTGTACACCGAGCCCCTGGGCGGCAACTTCTATCTGGAAGGAAGCTACAACTTCAACTGGTCTTTGAGCGACACCAAAAAGACAGCCTGGAACAGCGGCAGTTATAATTGGGGTACCAATCCCTTCACCCTGGGCAGCACCGGCGTGCTGGAATACAATACCACCGGAGAGACGGAAGACCTCACCAACAGCAACAGCATCCTGAACCGCAACATCAACCAGAACATCGGCGTGGCCTTCATGTATCAGGCCGAGTCTGTCCGTGCCCAGCTGGGTGCATCGGCCGTCCCTACCAAAACATACAACAAGACCTACAGCGGCGGAAAGGAAGAAATCTACGACCCCGGCTACATCTGGAACTTCTCTCCCCGTGCCATGCTGTTCTATGATTTCAACGACAACGCCAACGTCCGTTTCTTCTACAACGGCCGTACCGCACAGCCTTCCACCAGCCAGTTGAACCCGGTTCTGGACAACTCCAACCCGCAGAGCCTTTCTTTGGGTAACCCTTACCTGAATCCTTACTTCAGCCACAATATCCGCAACGAGTGGGAATACTCCAACAAGCAGAATTTCTTCACTCTGCGCCTGAATCTTCAGGGAGGCATGACCCAGAACCCCATCACCAATGCCGTCTGGTACGACACCGACGCCCGTCAGTATTCCTTCCCGGTGAATGGAAACAACACCTATAATGGCAGCGTACGTATTATGGTGAACGCCCCTATTGCCAAGAGCAACTTCTCCATCTCCAATACAACCAACGCTTCCTATTCCCAGAGCGGCAGCTTCATCGGCGCAGAGAATCTGCCCATGGACCGCTTTATTAGCAAGGACGCCCAGGGTCTCATCACGGAATTCAAGTACAAGGACTTCCATGACTATTACTTCGTGAATCACCCGGAGCAGTGGAGCAAGGACTTCCTGGACAACACCACCCGTTCCCTCAGCGTCATGGAGCGTATTCAGCTCACCTACCGTTCCGACTATATTGAGATTACCGGTAGCGCCCGCACGCGCCTTTCCAAGCCCTGGTACACCATCGAGACGGCTGTGGACGCCACCTGGAACAACCAGGTGAGAGGTTCCTTCAAGTGGACGGTGGGCGACAGCGGCTTCGAGATCAGCACGGATGCCAACTACAACTGGTACAACGGCTATACCACGGACCAGCCTTCCCAGCTGGTGTGGAACGCCTCCATCTCCCAGCAGGTATTCCGTCGCCAGGCCACCATCTCCCTCAAGGCCTACGACATTCTGGACCAGGCCAAGAACCTGACCACCTCCATTACGGATAACTACTATCAGGAAACCAGAAACAATACCCTGGGCCGTTACGTGATGCTCACCTTCACCTGGCGCTTCGGCAGCTTCGGAGGCCGCAATGGCCGCGGCCGCATGGGTGGTCCCGGAAACTTCCGTCCCGGTGCCGGCGGCCCGCCCATGATGGGTGGCGGCTTCGGCGGACGTTTCTAACAGCCCCGTGGACACAGTCCACTGATTGACTGACAGTTAAATAAAATCCCCCTGGTATTCTGGACCAGGGGGATTTTATTTAATACTTTATGAGTTAATCACTTACGCCCACGAGGGAGTTGGTGTAGTTCCTCCATTTTTCTATCAGGGAAGTCATATCTTCCGGCAGGGCGGCTTCAAAATGGAGCCGCTCTCCCGTTACGGGATGCGTGAAGCCCAGCGTACGGGCATGAAGGGCCTGGCGAGGGCAGAGGGCAAAGCAATTCTGGATAAACTGCTTGTATTTGGCGTAGATAGTGCCCTGGCGGATCTCGGCCCCGCCATAGCGTTCATCGTTGAAGAGGGGATGGCCGATGGAACTCATGTGCACGCGAATCTGGTGGGTGCGGCCGGTCTCCAGGCGGCATTCCACCACGGTGATGAAGCCGAAGCGCTCCAGCACGCGCCAGTGCGTCACGGCCCATTTTCCCTTGTCGGGATCATCGTACACGCGGAAGCGGAGTCGGTCGTTAGGGTCCCGGCCGATGGTGCCTTCGATGGTGCCTTCGTCCTCGGCAATGTTGCCCCAGACCACGGCCGTGTAGATGCGGTCGATGGAATGGACGAAGAACTGGTCGGCCAGATTGAGCTGGGCGGCGGGGTTCTTGGCCACCACCAGCAGGCCGGAAGTGTCTTTATCTATGCGGTGCACCAGCACGCCCATGCGCTCGTCCTCCACGTCGGGGGAGAGGTGCAGGTAATACGCCAGAGCGTTCACCAGCGTGCCGTTATAGTTGCCGTGACCGGGGTGCACCACCATGCCGGCGGGCTTGTTCACCACCAGCACGTCGTCGTCTTCGTAGGTAATGTCCAGAGGAATGTTTTCCGGAAGGATCTCGGTGCCCCGGCGCTCGTAGGGCATTACGAATTTCACCACGTCGCAAGGCCGCACTATGTAGTTGGCCTTGACCACTTTGTCGTTCACCAGCACGTAGCCCAGCTTGATGGCCTGCTGCACCCGGTTGCGGGAGGTGTCTTCCTGATGATCGGCAATATATTTGTCTATCCGGACGGGTTCCTGTCCTTTATCAACAAGCAGACGAAAATGTTCAAACATTTCGTCGGAAGATGCCTCGTTGGTTTCGGGCATGACAAGATGGTCCAGACTATCGTTTGTCATTCTGAGCGAAGCGAAGAATCTGTTATTTGGCGGGGAGTTTGGTCTGGTCCAGGGTTAGGAAGAAGCTTACGTTGGCGCCCAGGTTGCGCTCGGCTCCGGCGGGGTCCTGCTTGTATACCACGGCGTTCATGGAATCGGCGTAGGTTTTGATATCGGCGTCAAAAGAGACTTTGCCTATGTTCAGAAAACGCTCGTGCAGGGCGTCTATGGCGTTCACGTACTTCATTCCGGTGATCTTGGGAATGGTGGTCTGGTTGTCCTGGGAGCCGACTCCCACCATGAGGTCTATGACGGAACCGCTCACCACCAGGTCTCCGGCCTTTACCTCCAGGCCTTCGCATTTCTGGCCCAGCACGTTGTTGGTGGCAATGTCCTTAACGTAGTTCAGACGGCCCAGGTTGAGGCCGCGGTTGCGGAGCTCGGAACGGGCTTCGGTAACAGAGTAGCCGAACAGATTGGGCATGACCACCTTGCGGGGTACCACGGAATTGATGGTAAGGAAGATGCTGCGGCCCTTCTTGACGGTGGCTCCGGCCTTGGGCTGCTGGCGGTATACCACGCCGCCGGCCAGACGCCGCACGAACACGGAATCCACCACCTTTACGTTCACGTGGGAGCGGGAGGCCAGCTGTTGGGCCTGCGCTACCGTGAGGTTGGAGAAATCGGGGGTTTTCACCACTTTCCCGTGGCGGGTGACGATACCCAGTCCCCAGGCGGCCAAAAGGCCCAAAACCAGTACGAAAGCCACACCCAGCAGGATGTTTTTCCAGATCCACTCGGTGTCCTTGGCTACTTTCTGCACTTTCTTTTTGTCAGTCATGCTTCCATTACAATATATCTCTGCGAAGTTACGAAAAAATCCGTAAATTTGTGAAGATGAAAAATAGAGCGCTCATATTCCTGGCCCTGGCTTCGGCGTTTACGCTGCTGATGAGCCTGCCCTGGCTGGTGCCGCACATGGGCTGGACGGCCCTGGTGGGCCTGCTGCCCCTGCTGCTGATGGAGCGGCTGGCCACCCAGCAGAAGGTGAAGCATTTCTGGTGGTGGCATTTTGGCACGTTCGTGCTGTGGAACGCCGTCACTACCTGGTGGGTTGGGGGCGCAACGGTAGGAGGCGCCGTGTTCGCCATACTGGCCAATGCTCTGCAAATGAGCGTTGTCTTCGGCGCATTCCGCTGGGTGAAGCGCCGCACGGCCGGCGTATTGCCGTACATTTTCCTGGCCGCGGCCTGGATAGCCTGGGAGCGGTATTACCTCACCGTAGCGGAAATCTCCTGGCCTTGGCTGGTGCTGGGCAACGCCTTTGCCGATACCACCAGCCTGGTGCAGTGGTATTCCGTCCTGGGTTCGCTGGGCGGCTCGCTTTGGGTGTGGCTTAGCAACCTGGGCCTCTTCGGCCTCATGGTGGCGCTGTCTGACGGGCGCATGGGCCGATGGACGCCGCAGGCCCGCATTACTGCCTTCGCCGCCGTCTTCGTGGCCCTTTTCGGGCCCATGGTCTGGTCCGGCTTCCTCCGTGCAAATCCCTCCGAGGGCTCTCTGAATGTGGTTATCGGCCAGCCCAATCTTGACCCTTACGAGAAGTTTGAATCCCTTTCCAGACCAGAGCAGGACCGCCGCTTCCTGGGACTTCTGGAAGGGGCCGACTGGTCTTCGCCCGAACCTACGCTGGTGCTGGCACCGGAAACCTTCACTTCGCGTGTGTTTACGGACCAGGTTTTCGGGCATGAGACTTTTGTCCGTTTCCAGGAATTCCTGAAAAGGCACCCGCAGGCCACCCTTCTCTACGGCGCATCCACCATCGAACGGGTGTATTCCCGCACGCGGCCGCATCCCTGCGCCTACGACATAGAGGAGGAGCCGGACGGCCGGCATCTTTGGATGCTGCTGCACAACTCCGCCATCGTTACGGATACGTCGGCCCTGTACCAGCTTTATCACAAGTCCAAGCTGGTGGTGGGCACGGAACTTACTCCATATCCCAAGTTCTTCATTCCGCTGGAGAAACTCATAAGCGGTGGTAACTACCTCATGGCCAAAGACATAGGTCAGCCGAAAATCTCCTGTGTAACAGTTAACGGGGATCTTCCTGTGGGTACGGCCATTTGCTATGAATCCGTGTACGGGGAGTATTGCACAGGCTATGTGAAGAAGGGGGCGCAGTTGCTCACCGTCATTACCAACGACGCCTGGTGGGGCAATACGCCCGGCTACCGGCAGCACTTCAATTACAGCCGCCTCCGCGCTATTGAAACGCGCCGCTGGGTGGCTCGCTGCGGCAATACGGGCGTGTCGGCCCTCATAGACCCCGAGGGGCACGTGGTGGCGCGTACGGCATGGTGGGAACCCGCCTTGCTGCAGGGAACAGTGGGCCTGTCCAGTGAACAGACCTTCTTTGTCAAATATGGAGACATGGTGGGCCGCGTGGCCGTTTTCCTGTTCCTGCTGCTGGCCGCCGCGGCTGTCTTCCGACCTAAGAAATAGGTTCTATTCCGTATCCGGGATAATAATCTTGTAAGTCTTTCCGGCCTTGTTGGTGAGCTTGTCGCTGCGCAGCCACAGGTTGGCTTCCTTCAAGAAGAAATAGGTGGTGCCGTGTTCCTCGGCAAAGTCCGTGAGGCTCTCGATGGGGCCGTTCACGGTGACGGTTTCCCTGGGCGGAATGTACGGATAGCACTCTTCCGGGCTCACATGGAAGCCGAATTCCTCCGGATGCTCAAAGAAGAACTTGGCCGTGAGGAGGCGGAAAATGTAGCGGGAAGTCTCGGCCGGGAGGAACATATCCATGGCATTGCTCTGGCGCTGGTTCTCTATGCGCTGGGAGATGCCGCCCTGGCCGGCGTTGTAGCTGGCGGCCACCGTGATCCAGTCTCCGTATTTGGCATAGGCTGCCTTGAGGTACTTGCAGGCGGCTTCCGTAGCTTTCTGGATGTGGAAACGCTCGTCAACCTCGTCGCCCACCTCCAGTCCGTTCTCGCGGGCGGCGGCTTTCATGAACTGCCAGGGGCCCCTGGCTCCCGCTACGCTCACGGAAGTGGGGTCCAGGTTGCATTCTATGGCCATGAGGTACTTCAGGTCTTCGGGAATGCCGTTCTTTTTCAGGATGGGAACCACCTGGGTGAACATGCGGTCGGCCCTCTTGAGCATGAGGACGGAATTGGTGTGCGAGTAGGAGAAACTGATCATCTCACGGTCCATCCTTTCGTACAGGTCCGGCCGGTCAAAGCGGTAGGTCTTTCCGGCAAAGGTAACCGATTCCGGCACCCGGGGTGCCTGGAATTGGATACTCTGGCTGCCATATACACTCTGGCCGCGCACCGGGGCGGGGTTTGCCAACACCAGGGCCGTCAGCAGGACCACGAGTCGGCTTATTCTATTCCAGTTCATCAGAATAATGTGGGGTGGTTTTCTTCCAGTTCGGAAAGCACTTTGCTCATGATGGCCTCCCGGAAGAGGGTGGCTTTGGCGTGCACCTTGAAACGGGAGCAATACTCGTCAATGGCGGCCATCTCGCTGTCGTTAAAGTACAGCATGTAGCGGTTTTTGCGGAGGAGCATCTCTTTCTGCTTCTCCAGGTAGGCGGGGTCTACGCCGGGTATGTGCTTCAACTTGCGGGGCATGCTGGCCACAAAGATAGTAAAAAACTACAGGAGTTGCACATACCGGTGCCGGACTACGCCCTTGCGGTCCAGCTGCAGCACGAAGGGCAGGACGGAGAGGTCGAAGTTGTCCAGCAGTTCGTTGGCTTTTTCGGGGTTGTCGTTGAACAGGGCGTCCATGTCTATGAGCAGGATGCGGGCCTTGCGGTCGTTGGCCACAATATCGTCCACGGCGCCCAGCAGTTCCTGACAGGCCGAGCAGCCTCCGGTATAAAAGATAAGGTAGCCGGGATTGCCCTTGAGCTTGCGGAGGCGGAATTCGCCCTCCTTGACGCCTTTCCGGAAAATGCCGGGCTTTCGGTGCAGGGTGCCCGGAACCTTGAGATCTGGCACCAGCGAGCCCACCGGGGTACGGCTGGCCAGGGCCACCATCAGTTCGCCCAGGGAGGTGACCTGGGCCTTGTCGGCCTCGGTGCTCCAGATTTCCGGCTGCTCTATGTATTTCTGGATGAAGGGGACGCTGGCATCCCGGTACACTTCCGTGCGCTGGGAGAAGAGGTAGTACAACAGGTCGCCGATGGTTTGCTTGTAGGCATTCACGTCGCCTTCCCCGAAGGTGCGGGCCGCCATGTAATCGGCCACCGACATAATGTCCGAAACCTTGAGCGTATCGCCGTATATATCAAAGAGTTGCGCCAGGCGTTCCATCTCGCTGGCCTCTCCGTACACGTATTCCTCCTTGGAGAGCTCCCGGTTCAGGAGTATCTCCAGGGCGGGGGTATCCAGGCCGCGGCCCACAATCTCTCCCGTGGGGTTCACCAGGAACATGCGAGGGGTTTGCAGCACGCCGTACAGGAGCTGCCAGTCGGAGGTAACCTCCGGGTCCCAAAGGTGGGTGACGCCGGTGAACTTCTCCCGGTAAGCGGCCCATTCTTCGACCGATGCACCCACGTAAATGGCATAAACCGTCACGGGGAATTTGCCGGAATCTATGAGCTCCTGAAGGCGCGGGGTCTCTTTCTTGCAGGTGGCGCAGCCCGTGTCGTAGAAATACAGGACGGAGTAGGCGTCCTTGGCGGGGATGCGCACGGAACTGCTGTCGGGCGCGAAAAGGGTAAGCTGCGGTGCAGGGTTGCCGATGAGGGAATTCTCGTTGAACTGGACGAAGAGCTGCGCGTGGAAGGCGTCGTCTTCCGATTTCATCTTCACCTTGCCGGACAGGAACCACTTGCGGGCCACGTGCACGGCCACGGCGTCGTCGCCCATGATCTTGGATTTGAGGTAATGGTCGTAGACCTTGAGGGCGGTATATTGTCTTACCAGGGAATCCTGGCAGCTCTCGATGAGGAAATCACATTCTTCGTTCTGCACGGACACCGGTTCTCCGGCCAGGGCCAGGAAATACTGGTCCAGCTTGGCTCCCAGCTCGGGATAGGGCTGCTGGGCAAAAGCTAGCAGGGAGGCCGAAAGGGCCGCCAGCGCTACAACCAGCCTTCTCATAACACCACGCCCTCCGGAATAAAGGTGGAATAGTCTCCGCCGTGGCGCAGGATGTCCCGTACGGCCGAAGAGCTGATGTGCGCAAACTCCTGGGCGGTAGGGATGATGATGGTCTCAATCTCGGGGGCCAGGCGGCGGTTGGCATCGGCAATGGAGCGCTCCGTCTCAAAGTCAATCATGTTGCGCACCCCCCTCACAATATGGTGGATGTCCCTCTGGCGGCAGGCGTCTATGGTGAGGTTGTCGTACTGGATTACGGACACGCCGGACATACCCCGGGTGGCCTGACGGATAATGTCCAGCCGCTTTTCCATGGAGAAGAAGCCCGGTTTGTCCTGGTTGATACCCACGGCCACCACCACTTCGTCAAACATGGTGAGCGCGCGCTTCAGGATATTCAGGTGACCGGCCGTAAACGGATCGAACGAGCCGGGAAAGAGTGCAACGTGTTTCATAACTGCCAGTCTATGGGCTGCAGGCCCTCAGATACTAGAATTTGATTGGTCTTGGAAAAATGCCGGCAGCCGAAGAAGGCTCCCCGGGCCAGCGGAGAAGGATGTGCCGCCATTAGCACATGGTGGCGGGAGGTGTCAATAAGGGCCGATTTCTCCTGCGCATACCGTCCCCACAGCAGGAAAACGAGTCCGCTGCGGTGGGCCGACAGATAGGAGATGACGGCGTCCGTGAACTCCTGCCAGCCGATGTTGCTGTGCGAGGTGGGAAGCCCCGCAAGCACGGTGAGCACGCTGTTCAGAAGCAGCACGCCCTGCCTGGCCCACGGCTCCAGGTTGGTGTTGCCGCTCATGCGCACACCCAGGTCGCTCTCTATCTCCTTGAAGATGTTCTTGAGGGAGGGGGGAGCGGGAATGCCGTCCGGCACGGAGAAGGACAGGCCCATGGCCTGGCCCGGGCCGTGGTAAGGGTCCTGGCCCAGGATGACCACCTTCACGTCCGGCACGGGCGTAAGGTCAAAAGCATGGAAAATCTGGCTTCCGGGCGGGTAGATCACCTTTCCGGCAGCCTTTTCCTGATGCAGAAAGCGCACCAGCTCTGCGAAATACGGTTTCTCGAATTCGCCCGCCAGTGCGTTTTTCCAGCTATTTTCTATTCTTACGTCCATATAAATGAGATACGCTCACCCCTTCGGGGTTCGGTATGACAAAAACTGTCATACCGAGCGAAGCGAGTGTATCTTAGAAGATGAAACTAATTACATCTGCTATTGTTTTCACATAGACAAAGATAAGACCTTTTATGTAAATATCCTTGATATCCTCTACATCTTTTCGGTTTTCCTCCGAAATCACTATGGTGTGCACTCCGGCGCGCTTGGCGGCCAGGATCTTCTCCTTGATGCCTCCCACCGGCAGCACGCGGCCGCGGAGGGTCATTTCGCCCGTCATGGCAATGCCTTTCTTGAGGGCTTCGCCGCGCAGGGCGCTCACCATGGAACTCACCATGGTAATACCGGCCGACGGGCCGTCCTTGGGCGTGGCGCCTTCCGGTACGTGCAGGTGGATATCCTTTTTCATGAACTCCTCGGTGGTGGTGCCGGCCAGCTCCGGATGGGCCTTGATGTACTGCCAGGCAATCTGGGCGCTCTCTTTCATCACGTCGCCCAGGTTACCCGTCATGGACAGGTTGCCCTTGCCGGCGCTTACCTGGCTCTCCACAAAGAGAACCTCGCCGCCCATTTCCGTCCAGGCCAGGCCGGTGACCACGCCCACGCCCTCGTTGCCCGCCACGTCGTCGTGGAAAGAGGTGGGGAGGCCCAGGTATTCCCTTAAATGTTCAGGGCCGATTACCTTGGGGAACTCCTGTCCCAGGGCCATTTTCTTGGCCGTCACGCGGGCCACCTTGGCAATCTGCTTCTCCAGGCCGCGCACGCCGCTCTCGTGGGTGTACTTGTCCACTATCTCCTGGAGGGCTTCGTCGGAGATGGAGAGCTCGTCGGCCCTCAGGCCATGCTCCGTGAGTTGCTTGGGAACCAGGTAGTTATGGGCAATCTGGAGTTTTTCCTCGGCCAGGTAACCGCTCACGTTGATCATTTCCATACGGTCCTTGAGGGCGGGCTGGATGGTGCCGATGCCATTGGCCGTAGTGATGAACAGGACGTTGGAGAGGTCGTAGTCTATGTCCAGGTAGTTGTCGTGGAAGGTGCTGTTCTGCTCCGGATCCAGGGCCTCCAGCAGGGCGCTGGAAGGGTCACCTTTGAAGTCGGAGGCCAGTTTGTCAATCTCGTCCAGTACTATCACGGGGTTGGAGGTGCCGGCGCGCTGGATGCCGCTCAGAATTCGGCCCGGCAGGGCGCCCACGTAGGTCTTGCGGTGACCGCGGATTTCGGCCTCGTCGTGCATGCCGCCCAGGGAGATGCGGATGTATTTGCGTCCCAGGGCACGGGCGATGGACTTGCCCAGCGAGGTCTTGCCCACGCCGGGAGGGCCCCACAGGCACAGGATGGGCGATTTCATGTTGCCCTTGAGCTTGAGTACGGCCAGGTATTCTATGATGCGGTCCTTCACCTGGTCCAGGCCGAAGTGGTCTTCGTCCAAGACCTCCTGCGCATGCTGCAGGTCCAGGTTGTCGTCCGACATTTCTCCCCAGGGGAGGTCCAGCATGAACTGGATGTAGGCGAACTGGATGCTGTAGTCCGGCGAGGTAGGGTTGTATTTTTCCAGGCGGGCCATTTCTTTGTCGAAGATGGCGCGTACTTCCTTGGACCATTTCTTTTCATCGGCCCTTCTGCGCATCTTCTCGAATTCTTCGCCTTCGTCCATGCCCAGTTCTTCCTGGATGGTGCGCAGCTGGTTGTTCAGGTAGTATTCCCTCTGCTGCTGGTCAATGTCCGTCTTGACTTTCTGGTTAATCTCCTGCTTGATCAGCAGCAGCTGGGTCTGGGCGTCCAGCACCTTGAGGAGGGCCATGCCGCGCTCCTGGATGTTGGTGATTTGCAGCAGGTTGGTGCGTTCCTGGAAGTTCTCTACCTCAATGGTGGTGGCGATGAAGTTGACCAGGAAATGGAAGTTCTCTATGCTGCGGAGGGCGCCGATGGCTTCTTTCGGGGCGAAGGACGAGGACTTCACTATCATGGCGGCCTTTTCCTTCAGGGAATCGGCCAGGACGCGGAGTTCGCGCTCGTCGGCATTGGCGGGAACGTCCTCTTCCAGGTAATTCACGCGCGCCATCATGTAAGGGTCGTAGCTTACTATGGAATCCAGGGCGATGAGCTGGGAACCCTGGAGGATGGCGGTTACGCTGCCGTCGGGCATTTCCAGCGTCTTGATGAGCTTGCACACCGTGCCGTGGCTGCACAGGTCGGCCTCCGTGGGCTCTTCCACGGAAATATCGGCCTGGGGGATGGCCACCAGCCATCCGTTGCCGCCTTCCACGTCACTGACCAGTTTGATGCTCTTTTCCCGGCCGACCGTAACGGGGAAAACGGTACCCGGGAAGATGACGGCGTTGCGCAGCGGCAGCACCGGCAGGGCAGGGGGAAGCTCGGAGGTGTCCACCTTCATGGACGCGGCTTCTCCCACCACGGGCATTATGTTAACTTCTACTCCTGCGGGAGCGTTCATTTTATCTAAAAAATCCATCATATCTGCCAAAATGTCATATCATGAGGGCACAATATACCCATAAAGTACCCGGGCCTAATATGGTCAAGATGCGTGCCAAAAGAAAAAACGGCAGAATGTGACATAATATTTTGAAATATAAGAAATTTAGTCTAATTTTGCGTCGTTTTTCCGCGAAGGAAACTTAATTTAAAACTATAAGAACTATGACTAAGGCAGAGATTGTTAACGAAGTAGCAAAGACTACCGGTTTTGAAAAGGCACAGGTACTGGCCGTTATCGAAGAATTCACCAACGTGGTTAAGGGTTCCATCATCGCTGGCAACCCCGTGTATATGCGTGGCTTCGGCAGTTTCATCATCAAGCATCGCGCTCAGAAGGCTGCCCGCAACATCACCCGCAAGACCACTATGACCATTCCCGCCCACGACATTCCGGCCTTCAAGCCTGCCAAGAGCTTCGTTAACGCTGTTAAAGAGAAATAAACCATTAATCAATTAAATTATGCCTAACGGTAAGAAGCATAAGAGACACAAGATGGCTACGCACAAGCGTAAGAAGCGCTTGCGCAAGAACCGCCACAAGAAGAAGTAAGATCTTCTTCAGAAAGTAAAGGGCTTGCAGGATAAGCGCAGGCCCTTTGTCATACCAAACCTCAAATTTCCAAATGGAGTCTGAAAAACCGGACAAGGATCTGATCGTTGACGTAACGCCAACGGAAGTACACATCGCCCTGATGGAGAATCACCGGCTGATTGAGTACAACACGGAGTCCAGCACTGGGAATCAGTTTTCGGTAGGAGACGTTTACCTGGGAAAGGTAAAAAAGATTCTCCCCAATCTCAATGCTGCCTTTGTGGATATCGGAGACAAGAAGGAAGCCTTCATCCACTACCTGGACCTGGGACTATACTTCCCCGCCTTTGACCAGTTTGTAAGGGAGTCCAACTCGAATACCAACCTCAAGGACCTGTATTCGGGCATCAAGATCGGCCAGCCTCTTCCCAAAGAGGGCCGCGTGGAGGAATACCTCCGCCCCGGACAGATGGTGGTGGTTCAGATAGTGAAGGAACCTATCTCCACAAAGGGTTCACGACTGACTGCGGAAATTTCATTGGCAGGACGAAACATCGTACTTCTCCCCTTCGCCGAGAAAGTGTCCATCTCCCAGAAGATTGGATCGAAGGAAGAGAAACGTAGACTCGAGACACTGGTCAGGAGCATTCTTCCCAAGAATTACGGGGCCATCATCCGCACCGCGGCCGAAGGCAAAAACGCCGCCACGCTGGTGGGAGAGACGGAATCCCTCATCCAGAAATGGGAAGACTCCTGGAAGAAGATTGCCAAAAACAAGAACGTCCAGCTGCTCTTCACGGAATACAGCAAAACCACTACCGTCCTGAGGGACCTCCTCAACGACTCGTTCTCCAACATCTGGATCAACGACGAGCGTGTGGCCGAAGAAGCCCGGAAGTACGTTTCGCTCATCTCTCCGGAGCAGGAAAAGATAGTCCACCTGTACGAAGGCAAACAGCCCATCTACGACCACTTTGAGGTCACCCGTCAGATCAAGGGCTCTTTTGGCAAGGTGGTTCCCATGCGGCAGGGCGCCTATTTGGTAATCGAGACCACCGAAGCGCTGAATGTAATTGACGTTAACAGCGGCATCCGCACCAAGACCAACGACCAGGAGGAGAACTCCTTCGAGGTTAACAAGATAGCCGCGGAAGAAATTGCACGGCAGCTCCGGCTCCGGGACATGGGAGGCATAGTGATAGTAGACTTCATTGATATGGAGTCCAACGACCACAAGAACGCTCTCCACAAATACATGCAGGAGCTAATGGAAGCCGACAGAGCCAAGCACAACGTGCTTCCGCTCACCAAGTTCGGGTTGATGCAGATCACCCGGCAGCGCATAAGGCCCGTTACGGAAATCAATACGTCCGAGCAGTGTCCCGTGTGTCATGGAACCGGAAAAATCCACTCCAGTGTGGTCATTGACGAAGAGATTGAGCGCAAGATTGCCTTCTACGTCATTGAAAAGGGAGTCCGTTCCATCACCCTCAAAACCAGCCCCATCCTGGGAGCCTATCTCAAGCGGGGCCTGTTCAATTCCTTCCTTTCCCGCTGGCGCAAGCGCTACAAGGTGAAACTGGAACTACAGGAAGTGACCGATTTCACGGTCCTGCAAAATGAAATGTACAATGAAAAGGGAGATAAACTGGAGTAGTTTATCTCCCTTTTCATTGTCCTGATACCTTCGGCGTTACCCCCTCCCGTAACCCCTCCCCTCGGGGGAGGGACTTTTATAAAACCAATTACCCGGGGGATTCATCCATTCTTCCCGTTCTAACGTCCCATTCGTTGGACCGTTAGGTATGTTTCGAGGGCGTTTTCAGGCCTAACGTCCCATTCCTTGGACCGTTAGAGCATTTAGTGGTGGTTAACCATGGGGTGCACATACCTGGTATGTACACGGAATCCTCTCTGGAAGGCTTTTGGCTTGTACATACCCCCCTCGAAAATGGCCTATTTGCCACTTTGGGCCAAGGTATGTACACAAAAACAACCGTATATGTCAGTTTTGCCGT
>JAFZWC010000076.1 GCA_017617475.1 Bacteroidales bacterium | reverse complement strand
GGCCTCGGTCTTGAAATAGTCGCCGAAGCTCCAGTTGCCCAGCATCTCGAACATGGTGTGGTGACGGCCGTCGTGGCCCACGGCTTCCAGGTCGTTGTGCTTGCCGCTTACGCGGAGGCACTTCTGGGAGTCCGTTGCGCGGGGAAACTTGGGGGCGCTGTTGCCCAGGAAAATGTCCTTGAACTGGTTCATGCCCGCATTGGTGAACATGAGCGTAGGGTCGTTTTTAATAACCATTGGGGCCGACGGAACCACGGTGTGGCCCTTGGAGGCGAAGAAGTCCAGATACTTCTGGCGGATTTCCTTTGATGTCATATGTAATTGTTACTATATTCTTGAATAACCTACAAAAGTACGCAAAATTCCACGAATTTCCTTACGGAAGGCATAGAATGTGCAGGTCGGCCTTCGATTCCCAAGATTTTTCTTACCTTTGTAGACTATAATGGCCAAGAGCAGGAAGAAATATGTAATGAACCCGGAGACCCTGATGGTGGATGTCCAGGAGGAAACCCGTATACAGGGTTGGCAGGTCCTGGCGGTCACCGTGGCGGGTCTGGTTATCTTTCTCCTGTTCATGTGGTTCCGGGTGTCGGTATTGCACCAAGACCTCCCCAAGACGGCCATGCTGCGGCATACCAACGCCGAATGGAACACCCGCATTGACCAGATGTCCCAGCAGCTGGACCGCTATGAGGAACTCCTTTCCATGTTGGAAGAAAGGGACGACCGGGTGTACCGTTCTGTCTACGGCCTGGACGAGATTCCCCAGGCCATCCGCCGTTCCGGTTTAGGGGGAGAGAGCCGATATGCCGACTTGGAAGGAACGGCCGTGCTGAATATCACCCGCCGCCTGGACATCCTGGAAAAGAGGGTCTACGTGCAGTCCAAGTCCTTTGACGACGTTTCCACCCTCCAGCGCACGGCCGGTGACATGGCCTCTCACATTCCGGCCATTCCGCCCGTGAATACGGACCCTTCCACCTACAGGCTTACCAGCGGCTTCGGCTACAGGTCCGACCCCTTCATGGGCATTGCCCGCCGGCATACCGGCATGGACTTCGCTTCTCCGCCCGGCAACCCTATCTACGTCACCGGTGACGGCGTGGTGGTGAAGGTGGCCCACGAGCGGGGAGGCTATGGCAACCACGTGGAGGTGGACCATGGTTTCGGCTACAAGACCCGCTACGCCCACATGTCCCGCATTGACGTAACGCTGGGCCAGCGCCTCCAGCGCGGAGACTGCATCGGCCTTAGCGGAAACAGCGGCCGGAGCACCGGACCGCACCTGCATTATGAAGTGTTGTACCGCAAGGATTACGTGAATCCCGCCTTGTATATGGACTTGACCATCCCGGCCAAAGACTACGCCGAGATGGTTAGAAAACCGCAGAACTGATGGCAGCCAAGAAGAAAGACAGCAAGACCAAGCGCATGGTGATGGCCGGGTTAAGATACCTGGTCGCCTCCGTGTCGGCAGCCATTCTGTTTTATGTGCTGTTCGCCCTCATGTTCTCTACCCAGGAAGAAAAGCGGCTGCAAAAGGAAAACCGCCTGTACAATAACATGTACGACGCCATGAAGGCCAAGGAAGTGCTCATAGGTGACGTCATTGACGGGCTGTTGGACAAGGACGAAGCCATCTACGAGGAACTGTTCGAGACCCAGCCGCCGTCCCTGGACGAGGTTAGCGGTTACGCCGCCCTGTCGGTAGGGGAGAACGACGCCCTGCCGGAGAAGTACTACGTTACCACGGCGTCCCGTCAGTCCGACAGCCTCATGTCCAAGGCCGCGGGAATCGACCGTAATTTCCATGAAATTTTCCGGATCATGGAGGAAAAGGCCGACAGCATCCCGCCCCTCACCCTTCCCATCAAGAATCTGTCTTATGTGCAGGTGGGAGCATCGGTGGGCATGAAGCACAATCCCGTCTACAACCTGCAGATGCAGCACGAGGGCCTGGACTTGATAGCACCCCAGGGTGCCAAGGTGTACGCTGCCGCCGCGGGCCGCGTAACCAAGGTAACCCGATCCCGCAAAGGTTTGGGCAACGAGGTGGAGATTGACCATGGCAACGGCTATGTAACCAAATACAGCCTGCTGGGAGACATTTCGGTGTCGCAGGGCCGCATGGTATCCCTGGGCCAGGTGGTGGGCACGGTAGGTGTTTCCACTTTCATCCTTGCCCCTCATTTGCATTTTGAAGTGAGATATAACGGAGAAGTGCAGGATCCCATCAACTTCCTCTTCTCTTCCCTTTCTCCGGAGGAGTATTCCCGAGTCCAATACATGGCCGCAAAAACCAGCCAGTCGATGGACTAGTACCCGTTCCGGTCCATCTCCCGACGGACATCCTTTTCCTTGATGGACTGGCGCTTGTCGTACTCTTTCTTACCTTTGGCCAGGGCAATTACCAGCTTGGCGAAACCGTTGTCCGCTATAAAGAGCTTGACGGCTATGATGGTGAGACCCTTCTGCTTGTCGGCCTGCTGCAAGTGCCTGAGTTCCTTGCGGTTGAGAAGAAGGCGGCGGTCCCTTACGGGCTCGTGCTGGCCCCAGCTGCCCCAGTGATACAGGGCTATGTTCATGCCGCGCACGAAGAGCTCGTTGCCCACGAAGAAGCAGTATGCATCCTGCAGGGAGCATTTCCCGGCCCGGATGGATTTGATTTCCGTTCCCACCAGCTGGATGCCGGCGGTATACGTCTCCAGGAACTCGTAGTCGAACGAGGCCCTGCGGTTCTTGATCTGTATGGTGCTCTTGGCTTTGGGCATGCTACCTTGTCATTTCGAGCGAAGTCGAGAAATCTAAAAACAGGTTGCAAAGTTAATAAAAAACAGATTCTTCACTTCGTTCAGAATGACAAAAACGCTATTTTTGCGTTATGAACAAGCTCAATAAGACCCAGCTGCTGCCGGACCGTCCGGGGATTCCCCCGATGGCCAAGCTTCCCGACCCCGAGGTCATAGACCCCGCGGAGCTGGCCAGGGCTTATGCAGCCGGAGAAATTGACCTTATCTGTGTCCTGGGGCCCACGGCCTCCGGCAAGACAAGGTACGCCGTGCAGCTGGCCAATAAGCTAAAAGAGATCTCTCCACGCGCTTCGCTTGGTCGAGATGACAATGTCATTTCGAGCGAAGTCGAGAAATCTATGGCCGCAGAAATCCTTTCGGCCGACAGCCGGCAGGTGTATGTGGGCATGGACATCGGCACGGGGAAAGACTTGAAGGAGTACGGAGACGTGCCGTATCACCTCATTGACATTGTTCCAGCGGGCGCCAAGTTCAACATTTACCAGTATCAGGCGGCGTTTGCTCAGGCTTATGCCGATGTCCGCCGTCGCGGGGCCATTCCCATCCTATGCGGCGGTTCAGGTCTTTACATAGAGTCTGTTACCCGCGCGTATAAATTTGAGAAGCAGAACGGACTGCCGGACGAGGCCCTTCCGCAGAAGCCTTATTATATAGGCACGCTCGTTTCCCGCGAGGAACGCGTGGCCCGTATAGACCGCAGGCTGGAAGAGCGTCTGAAGGAGGGCCTGGTGGAAGAAATCCGCGGCTTGTTGCAGACAGTGCCTCCCCAGGATCTTATCTATTACGGCCTTGAGTATAAGTTCGTTACGCGGTACATCCTGGGAGAACTCTCTTACGACGACATGGTCATTTCTCTGGGAAACGCCATCCATCAGTTTGCCAAGCGCCAGATGACTTGGTTCCGCGGCATGGAACGCGACGGCGTAAAAATTCATTGGGTAAGGCCATAAAAATTTTGCAGATTAAAAAATACTTCCTACCTTTGCAGCCCCAAAAAATATGTGGATAGATTTGGCTGCTTGCAACCACGTTAAAAAATGCTAAAATTCATTTCATATCAGTGTTTTGTGTTTTTAGCCTCCGCATATTTGCCCGGGGCTAATTTTTTTGTATTATGGCAAAGAACTATCTATTTACTAGTGAGTCTGTTAGCGAAGGCCACCCCGACAAAGTGGCCGACCAGATCAGTGACGCTATCCTGGACGAATTCCTGAAGCAGGACCCCGAGGCCAAGGTGGCCTGCGAGAGCTTCTGCTCCACCGGTATGGTGGTGGTGATGGGCGAGGTGAAGGCCGAGGCCTATGTGGATATCCAGAACACCGTGCGCAACACCATCCGTAAAATCGGCTACACCAAGGCCGATTATATGTTCGACGCCTCCAGCTGCGGCGTACTGAGCGCCCTCCACGAGCAGAGCGCCGACATCAACCGCGGCGTGGAAAGGGCCACGGAGGAAGAGCAGGGCGCCGGCGACCAGGGTATGATGTTCGGCTACGCCTGCCGCGACACCGAGGATTACATGCCCCTGCCCCTGTACCTGAGTCACAAGATCCTTCAGATCCTGGCCGATATCCGCCATAACGAACTGGAACTCATGCCCTATCTGCGTCCGGACGCCAAGAGCCAGTTCACCATCGAATACGACGGGGAAACCCACCAGCCGGTAAAGGTTCATACCATAGTCCTGAGCACTCAGCACGACGAATTCGTGCCCGAGAGCCTGGGTAAGATGAGCTATGAGGAAGCCGTGGCCCAGTATGGCCAGGCCACCGTGGACGAAGCCATGCGCAGCAAGATCCGCTTCGACGTGGAGAAGATCCTCATCCCCCGCCTGAAGGCCGAACTTCCCGAGGAAACCGCCCGTCTCATCCACAGCTTCATCCTGCACGTGAACCCCACGGGCAAGTTCGTGATTGGCGGTCCTCACGGAGACACCGGTCTCACCGGCCGGCAGATCATCGTTGACACCTATGGTGGCAGGGGAGCGCACGGCGGCGGCGCCTTC
>JAFZWC010000075.1 GCA_017617475.1 Bacteroidales bacterium | reverse complement strand
TGTTCACGTTCTGGCCGCCGTGGCCGCCGCTGCGGAAAGTATCCCACTCCAGGTCGGAGGGATTGATCTCGATGTTGATGGAATCGTCCACCAGCGGATACACGAAAACGCTGGAGAAGGTAGTCTGGCGCTTTCCCTGCGCATTGAAGGGGGAAATGCGAACCAGCCGGTGCACGCCGTTCTCGGCCTTCAGATAGCCGTAGGCGTAATCCCCTTCCACCTCTATGGTGCAACTCTTGATGCCGGCTTCCTCACCTTCCAGAAGGGAGGTAATGGTGTATTTGTAGCCGTTACGCTCGCACCAGCGCGTGTACATGCGCATGAGCATGGCGCTCCAGTCGTTGGCTTCCGTGCCGCCGGCGCCGGAATTGATGGTGAGCACGGCGCCCAGGTTGTCGCCTTCGTTTCCCAGCATGTTGCGCAGTTCCAGGGCCTCTACGGCCTCAACTGCCTGAGCATAAGCGGCTTCCAGCTCTTTGGTTTCGGCGGTTTCCATGGCCTCGTCATCGGCCCCGCTCAGGCTGTCTTTGGCAAAGTCGTACAGCACTTCCAGGTCGTCGGCCTGGCTTTTGGCCTTGTCAAAGTCCGTGACCCAGGACTTGATGCCGGACAGTTTTTTGAGGAAGGCTTCCGCCGCCTTGGGGTCTCCCCAGAAATCGGGAGCCAGGGTTTCCTCCGTCTTGGCGGCCACTTCCTTCCGTTTTCCGGCAATATCCAGGCAGCCGTCAAGGGAAGCCACCCTTTCCTGTAAGTCCTTTATCTGTTCCTGAGTTATCATAGGGTGCAAAGATAACAAAAAAGAGATTCCCGGTCAACCATAAAAAACCCGGCCTTTAAGCCGGGCTTTTAGATTAACGGTAGATGTTGTACTGATTGTACAGGGACCCGTACATTTGACCGAGGACCTCAAGGTAGGGCTCTCCCTCAAAGACGGTGGTGCGGTAAACCGTGTTGTCCACCATATAATACTCGATACCGTCCATGACGATGATCTCGTAGTCGTCCGGCAGGGAGGTGACCAGGGCGCCTGCAGGAGGCACGATGGTGGAATACACGCCGGAGGCGGAAATGGTATAGAACACACCGTCCTGATAGAAGTACTCGGCATTGGCGTAAGCGTAGCTCTGCACCAGTCCCAGCCTGTTGGCCAGCTCGTAGGCCGAAAGGGCCCTGTTGGAGTTGATGGCGTAGTTGGAATTGCGGGCGATGATGCGGGCATTCTGCTGCGCAATGATGAGGTTCTGCCGGGCAATGACGTTGTAGTAGTCGAACACGCTCTCGTAGGTACGATAGGTGTCGTAATAGTAGGCGAAGCGGATGGCCCGCAGGATGGCCCTGTCAATGGCATGCTCCAGAGGAGTTCCGAAAGGAGGACGGCATACTACATAGCCTCCACCGTAAGGACGGTAATAAATGCCGTTGTAGTAATAGTAGTCGATACCCCAGTGGCTAATGCGGCGCCAGGTAGGAGGCAGGGCATGGATGCGGTATCCGTAATAGTGAGGATGGTCTCCCCAGAAATGGCCGGGACGGTCCCAGGCCAGAGGATCTCTCTGGCGGGGTGCCACGCGGTACATGTTGTGCCGGTCGTCCACCCTCATGTCGTCCTGATAACGGTAGTTGTAGCCGTTGTCACGGTACGCCTCCTGGCTGTTCCGGTGAGGATCCTCTACCTGAGTACCGGTGAGGCCATTGCGGGTCACGTTGGAAGAACGGGTGGTACCGCTGGAACGGGCCGAGCTGCTGGCTCCGTTGGAACGGGTGGTGGAAGAAGTGCTGCTGCCGCTGGAGCGGGTAGCACTCTCGTTACGGCGGTTGTTATCCTGCTGGACGCTGTTCACGCCGGAGGAGCGGGTGGCCGAAGAAGAACTGCCGGTACTGCTGGAACGGCTCACGGAAGAGCTTCCGCTGGAGCGGGAGCTGCTGCTGGAACCGGTACTGGTACCGCGACGGTTGTCCTGCTGGACCGAGGAGCTGCTGCCGGTGGAACGGGTACTGGCCGATCCGCTGGAACGAGTGGACGAGCTGCTGGAAGAGCTGCTGCTGGAGCGAGAGTTGGAACTGCTCCCGGACGAGCGGGAGCTGCTGCTCTGCTGGGTGGTGCTTCCCCCGCTGGAACGGCGGGTCTGGGCCCGCATATCGGGTGCGATGAGCATGGCCAAGGCCAGCATCACGGAAGCTGCAAATGTCATAAACCTTCTCATAGCACTAAAGTTTTTAAGTTAACGGTATAAAACACTTCTCATATAATCATAATCCGTGCCATAAGCCTTACTCCTGCTCCTGGACCAGCTGGAATATGCGTTGGAGGGATTCCGGTTCTCCGGAATGGTACAGGTCGATGGAGAAGGGGCCTTCCCCTGTGGGGATGCCCTTTTCCTGAAGGACATGGACCGTCTGCCGGGCCACGGCGGGGGCGGGATCGATGACCTTGACCCCGGGACCGGCCAGCCGCTCTATCACAGGCTGGAGGAAGGGGTAATGGGTGCAGCCCAGTACCACTATATCGGCGCCCTCGTCCAAAAGGGGCTGGAGGGACCTGCTTACGGTTTCTTCGGCCTTGGGGCCGTCCAGGATGCCGTTTTCCACCAGTTCTACGAAGCCCTCTCCCACATGTTCCACAATGCGCACGTTGTCTTCGTACTGGCCACGGGTATGGAGGTATTTGGAGCCTTTGAGGGTGCCGGCTGTGGCCAGGACGCCGATGACGCCGCTCCGGGTGCCCAGCGCGGCGGGTTTTACCGCGGGTTCCATGCCGATGAAGGGGACTTCGGGATAATCGGCCCTGAGGCTGGCGATGGCGGCGGCGGTGGCGGTATTGCAGGCGACAACTATGATATCGGCCCCCATTCCCAGAAGGATGTCCGTAATTACGTGGGCCCTCTCCTGGATGTACTCTACGGTTTTTTCGCCATAGGGGCAATGGGCGTTATCCGAGAAATAGAGATAACGCTCCCGGGGAAGCAGTTTTACCAGCTCCCGGTACACGGACAGTCCTCCGCTGCCCGAATCGAAGATACCGATGCTTGCCATAATTACACAAATATAGCAAAAATGACGGAAAAATGCGTAACTTTACTCCATGGCAACAGATATCGACAAATTCGTCCACGACCAGCTGTCGGTTTGGCCGGCGGTGGCAGCCAAGTACAGGAACCTCAAGAGCACCCGCACACGGACGCTTCCGCTGGGCGGTATTCTGGTTACGCTCCAGTCCAATCCGGGGCGGGTTCCCATCTTCGACCATGGCTGCCCGCTGTGTGAGGAGAATTACATGGAGCACCAGCACACCCTCCCCTTCGAAGGGCGCAAGGGCCGCAAATACAATATATTGGTGAACCGGGCTCCCATCTTCCCCAACCATCTGGTGATTACGCGCGATATCCATGCCCCCCAGACCATCTGGCACCGTTTCCCGGATATGCTGGACCTGGCCGCCACGCTGGAGAACTACATTGTGTTTTACAACAGCCCCAACAGCGGCACCACGGTTCCGCAGCATGCCCATTTCCAGGCCTGCCCCAAGGGTTATATGCCTTTGGAACGGGCGGCCGAAAGGCTTCTGCGCGGTGCCAAGGCCGGGCAAAGCTCCGAGGAGATGGAATTCCTGGACTCCGTCCGGGACGCCCAGCTTTACCATTACAAACGCTTCAACCGCGGCATTTTCCTGCTGCGGGCCCAGACGGCCAAGTCCATGGCCAAGCTCTTCTATCGGCTCCTGGACTGCATGAACCTGATGGCCGAAGAGACGGAGCCCCGCTTCAACGCCTTTACCTATTGCAGCGAGGGCGAGTACCGCGCCATAGTCACGCTGCGCGGCGCCTCCCATCCCCAGTGCTACTTTGCCAAGGGCGACTCCCATTTCGCCATCCTGCCCGGCGCGGCCGACATGGCAGGCTTCGTGGTAGTTCCCCGGGAAGAAGACTTCGACCGCCTGGATGCCACGGTACTGCAACAGATTTTCGCAGACGTTACACTCCCGGCCGATCAGGAAGAACGCCTCCTGTGGCGCCTGGTCCGCACCCAGCCCCGCTTGGAAGTGGAAATTGAGTCCGGAGAGGAGATTTCGTTCGAGATTGTCTCCGACGGTGCCGGGCCGCAGAAAGTGCGTTTCCAGGATGGCCGCATAGACTATAACGGAGTTCTGTACGACGAGTTGGTCTTTGAAGCCGTCACCATCTCCACCCTCTTTGCCGAACCCTCTTTCCTCATTTATAAGGATGGAACGCGCCACTATGCCGGCACGCTCAAGTTCCTGGTCCGGGACGGAAAGGTACAGGCCGTGAACATCCTGGGCATGGAAGACTACCTGCTCAGCGTGGTATCCCTCATGCCTCCGCAGGAGCAAAAAGAAAGGGCCCTTGCGCTCCGCAAAGCCCTCCTGAACGGGGAAAAGATTTCCGAACCCTACATCGGCCTAACCGAGAAGGCCGATTCCACCGCCCGCGCCGCCATTGACGAGACGTGGGGACAAGTCCTATAACATAGCCTTAAGCTGGTCTCTGATGCGCTTGAACTCGCTCTCGAAGTTGGGGGTGAGGATGTTCTTGCCCATGGCTTCATCCAGCTCTTCGAAAGTCCACCATCGGCCCTCAGACACTTCGGCGGCATTGGGATGGAGCTCCGGGTGTCCCAGCACGGCATGAACGAAGACATACTCGTTGTCCCGCTCCGTCTGCCAGATATAGGCGCCCAGGGCCACAGGATTGAAGGCCTCGAGCCCCAATTCTTCGGAGGTTTCCCGGAAGAGGGCCTCGGGGATGGTTTCGCCATAACTCACATGGCCGCCCACGGCGGTGTCCCAGTAACCGGGCAGCAGGTCTTTGGTCATGGAACGCTTCTGCAAGTAAAGCCGGCCGAAGTGGTCAATGATGTGCAGGTGCACCACAGGGTGCAGCACGTGCGAACCGCTGTGACAATACTCACGGCTGGCCTGGCCGTACACCAGACCGCTGGGCTCCACCAGGGGGAGCATTTCGCCGCTGGGGGCGGGCTGCTTTCCCGGATGGTCTACGGACGGCCGGGGATACAGCGGAGCCGGGGAAGAAGGGTAAACCAGGTCCAGCATCAGTACTCCAGTTTTAGCACGAAGCAGGGTTTGCCTTCCACCCTGCCCTCCACGTACCAGACATTGCCGTCCTTCAGGCGGAACAGCTCCACTCGCTGGCCGTGGGTGGTTTCTTTGTTGAAATTGATATACAGGTCCTTGACGGGCCTTTCGGCCTCTTCCAAAGGAAGGCAGTCCATGGCCCAGACCACGTAACGGACATTGTTGGTATGGCCGACTATATCCAAATCTGAATAAGCCACGGCGTGCTCACCGGCAGGCTCGGGTTGCCCGTCGCGGGGCAGCTGCACCTTGGGGGCGGGCACGGCTATGGCGTCGTCTACCTCCTCTACAGACAGAAGATTTTGCAATTCTTCGGGGCGAACGATACGGCGGGTCTGCTCGTCCATCACCACCCAGGAGCTGGTGCCCTGGATGCAGGACTCCCCTGCCGCATTCCGGAGATCGAAGTCACGGAGATAGAAAAGACCTTCGGCCCCTTTGTGCCAGGTATAGAGGCAGACGTCTTCCCTCCACATGGGGAACGATTCAAAGTGAATGTGCATGCGGCTCAACACCCAGGCGGTGTGATGCACATGCAGGGTGTCATATCCGAAACCCAGCTCGCTGGCAGCCCAGTAGGCAATCTCCTGGGCCATATCCATGAAGGCGGCCGGTTTCAGGACGGTCTGACGGTTGGTCTGGTAACAGGGAACCCTAAGGTCTTGGCAAAACTTGTATCCTTCTCTTCTTACAGGGGTCATGACGCGCCGCTAATTGTGAAGGATATCGTATTCTTCAGGACTATACAGGAAGGAGTCCAGCCATTCGGGGAAGAAGTTGCCCACAGCCACCAGAGCAATGGCCAGCACCAATGCAACGATAACCAGCACCAGAATGACCGTCCAGAACGTGTGCCATCCACTGCCCTTTTTCTTCCGGGGGGCCTCCTCCTCTGCGGGAGCGGGTTCCGGCTGAGTTTCAGGCTCCGCCACGGGCTCGGGAACCGGTTCGTCATTCCCGACCTGATCGGGAATCTCTTCCGGTTCAGGCTCCTTTTCTGTCATACCGAGGTCCGCAGGACCGAGTGTATCTTCTTTCGGAGATTCGCTCGCTTCGCTCGGAATGACAACCGCAGGTTCCGGCTCGGCAACGGGCTCCGGTTCTGCCACAGGCTCGGGCTCCGCTACGGGTTCGGGTTGCGTTTCTGTCATACCGAGGTCCGCAGGACCGAGCGTATCTCCTTCCGGCTCTTTCTCCAGGAGACCGGCCAGGCTGGCCACGGCTTCCGCCACCTCTTCCTTGGTCTCTTCGTGAGTCTTCAGGGAAATGGGCTGCAGGCCGAAACCGGACGGATAGATGTCCAGGTCTTCATCGGCCACGAAGAAGAAATGATTCTCCATGGTGGCCCTGAGGCGGCCGAGGCCCGGGAAGACGATGGTCTTTTTGACCTTGAGCACGTCTTTCATTTCCGCGAGGAAATCCGTCAGGATGCGGGTGGCATCGGCCTGGGAAATGCCGTTGGAGTTGGCATAGAGGTCGGCCAGGAGCGTATCCTCGCCTTGCTTGGGAGAGAAGTAGAGCCTCCGGTACGGCGGCAGGATGGTGTATCCGCGGTCGGCAAAAGTGGCCGGCACCAACTCTGCTACAAAGCTGCCCACACCGGGCAAGGTGACAACATCGTGGTCCATCACCACTTCTTTCACCATCTTGGCAAGGAGGTCAATATCCATACTAGTAAGGCAATTACGGATTATCGTACAAATATAAGAAAAATATGCGTAAGTATTCTTATGAAATTTTTTCTCAAAAACCTTTGGAGAATTCAAAAAAGGTTGTACCTTTGCAATCCCGTTCCACGAGAGCGGAAAATATTCCTCCTTAGCTCAGTTGGTTAGAGCATCTGACTGTTAATCAGAGGGTCGTTGGTTCAAGTCCAACAGGGGGAGCAAGAGGCCGACAACAATTTGTTGGCCTCTTTTTATATATTTATTTTGTCAATATAAATATATATTCTATATTTGCCGTTGAAATATTTGGAAGGAGTGAGAACTCTAAAACGGGCACCTATCCTCTAAATGGGTGCCCGTTCCTTTTTAGAAATTAAGCCGAGGGGAGGTACTGAAACAGGGAGTCAAACGTTCTTCACTCATTCCTTTAACAAATATTTCATTATGAGAACGTTTTGTAAGGCTGTCAACATCTCCATTAGAGTGGAATCCTTTAGACTCGTCAAAGTACGTGCGTACACTCGTATCCGAAATGGCAAAGTCGAAAGAGTCCGAAGCCACTACCGCAGGTATTAGAGGTGCCGAACGATAGTCGCCAGTAAGACTTGAGCCGCATGGCTGTCCCCCTCTATCCCCTCGGCTTTTTCCATCTACCCCGAACACCTGCGACACTCCCCTGGTGCCAGAACGCAGTAAACCTGATTAATACTAGCGGAGGTGTCCCCAACAATGGCCCATCTCCGCAATTTAAGGCCGATTTCTGCGGAGGTGGTCCAAATACTTGGACATCTCCGCACTGTTATCCTCGTGGCGAACGGTTTAAACTTTTTGGACCAATGCCGTGCCTGTTTGAGACGTATTTACTAACTTTGTGTGTTATAATACAAAACGATGACTATTATGAAAGCATTTCTGAAATGGATTGGCGTGCTGGTTCTGGCGGGGATTATGGCTTGTTCTTGCTCAAAACTGGGAAGCGGATATGACGGGACTGAATGGTTTGTAAAGATGAATCCCATGGGTTCGCTGACGGTGACTTTTGAGGATGACGCCCAGGTAGCCTGGGTCAGTGTTAATCCCGGATATGACGCCATCGTATGTGGCCTCAAAGTGGAATGGCTGTCCGGGAATTCATTCAATCTGAGGTTTACAGAAGACCATGAACCTTCCTACTCCGGTGTGATTAACGGAGACACCATGTTGCTGGACGAATTGCGCTTCGGGGAAAAAACGACCTATGAACTGAAGAAGAAGACCAGCGCGTCTGAAGGACATATTTGAATCTTCAGTTCATTCCCAGAACAGGTATTTAAAAATCTCTCTGCCCCAAACGGGACAGAGAGATTTTTATATTGAAGGGCTGAAGCCTCCACGCAATACTATCTTCTGCGGCCGCCGCCGAACTGTTGCTGGGGCATTTCGGGGGCTGTGAGCACCTGGGCGTTCATCCACTCGAAGATGTTGGCGTGGCCCTGAGGGGCTACTGAGCCGCCGCCGTCGTTGCTGGGCTTCACGTCGCCCTCGCTCTGCTCCTGGGACTTGGTAACCGCATCGTTGAAGAGGTAGCACCAGGAGAAGTGGCCGTAGAGCTTCTGGCCGGGGTTGTCAATACCCTCAACCGTTTCGAACATGGACATCCATACATTCTTGGCTCCGGCCTTTACCAGGCGCTGGAAGGTAGGGATGCAGTGGGTCTTGGGATCCACCGTCATATCGTCGTAGGACTGGACGATCCAGATGTTCTCCTCGGCCATCTGCTTAATCTGTACGTCGGAGATGTACTGGTCCATGTAGGCCTCGCAGGTGGGATAGGCTGCCGCAAAGAACCGGGGATGACGCAGGAGCATGAGCATGGTCATATAGCCGCCGTTGGAGCAACCGCCCACGTAGATACGGTTGCGGTCCACGTCAGGGTTCAGGCCCACGTAGTAGTCGATGCAGGATTTGAGCACATCGGCATACACGGAGGGGTAATCACCGTGGTTGAAGCCGCCGTCGGCCGTACCCATCCACATGGTGGGGCACTGGATGGAGAGGACGTAGGCGCCGCCCTCACCGCCTTCCGTGGTGAAGTGGGACTGGATCTGGGGACGGATGAGGGAAACCACCTCGTTGCCCAGCAAGGTGATGGAGACATCAAGGCCGCCTTCGCCGCCACCATGCAGCCAGATGACCAGCGGGTTCTGCTTGCCGTCGCCCTTGAGTGACCAGGGTTCGTAGGCGGCATAGGTGAGGGTGAGGTCACCCACCTTGCCCGTAGCCTTGCCGGTGAAGCTGCCCTTGTTGAAATAATCGGCCTCGGAGACGAAGTCCTTGAGGGCCTTGTCGGTCTCGCACTCCACGGCAGTGAATTTCTGCTTGCCGGCCTTGAGGGTCTTGCCTTTCTTCAGGCTTACTTTTACGCTGTACTCCTGCTTCCACACAGGACCGGCCTTGGTAAGACCCAGGCCCCGGCCCGTAGCTTTCTCCAGGCCCAGGGCAATGTACTCACCCTCCGGATCAAAGGCACCCCTGGCGTCGGAAGGATAGGCCGAAATCACGTTGCGGTCTGTGCCGTTGGTATTCACGGCAAATACGTCGGGAGCGGGAAGGTCAATCTTGACTTCCGGCTTCACCACCACCAGGTTCACGGCCGTAGAGGCTTCATATGTAGTAACTCCCACAACCTGGGGTTCCATCTTAAGGGTCTGCGCCTGGGCCGAAACAGCCACCGCGCAAGCAGCCAGGGCTGCGAAAAGACTTATCTTATTCATTTTTAGTTGCTTTAGGATTGGTTTACCATCTGGGATTCTGGACGGGAACGGGGTCCAAGCGCACCTGGGCGTTCATCCATTCGAAAAGATTGTTGAAACCCTGGGGGGCCACCGTGCCGCCGCCATTGTTGGTGGGCTTCACATCGGCCGTGGACTGCTCCTGGGCGCCGGTGACCTGGTCGTTGAATACGTAGCACCAGGAGAAGTGGCCGAAGAGCCGCTGACCGGGCGTGTCGGTTCCAATCACGCTCTCGAACATGGACATCCAGACGTTCTTGGCGCCGGCCTCCATGAGGCGCTTGTAAGTGGGAATGCAATATTCGTTGGGATTCACCGTGGTGTCGTCAAACGACTGCACGAACCAGATGTTCTCCTTGGCCAGCTGCTGGATCTGGACATCGGAGATGTATATGTCCTGATAGGCCTCGCAGGTAGGATAGGCTGCGGCGAAGAATCCGGGGTTCCTCAAAACCATGTTCATGGTCATGTAACCGCCGTTGGAGCAGCCGCCGATGTACACGCGGTAGGGATCCACGTCGGGATTCTGGGCCAGGTAATTGTCGATGCAGGATTTAAGGACGTCGGAATAGAGGGAAGGGTATTCGCCGCGGCCGAAGCCCTTGGATGTGCCCATCCACATGGTGGGGCACTGGACGGCCAGCACATAAGCGCCTTTTTCTCCGCCTTCCGTAGTAAAGTGGCTTTGGATGTCGTTGCGAATGAGGGCCACCACCTCGTTACCCATCAGTTCGATGGAGACGTCGGTGCCACCTTCGCCCATGCCGTGGAGCCAGATAATGAGCGGGTTTTTCTTTCCGTCAATGCGGAGGGCCTCCGGTTCAAAGGCGCCGTAGGTAAGGGTTTCGTCTCCGGGACGGCCGGTGGAAGGACCGGTGAAAGTGCCGCGGCGGAAGAAATCGGATTCGGAAAGGAAGTTGCGCAGGGCATGAGGGGTCTCGCACTCCACAGCCGTGAATTTCTGCTTGCCCACCTTGAGGACCTTACCAGGTTTGAGGGCAACCTTCACAGGATAAGCGGTGCTCCAGCTTCCCATGCCTCTGGAAACCAGAGGAGCGGCGCCGCGTTCACGGCTCACTTCCAGGCCGAAGGCCAGGTATTCGCCGCCGTCGGTCCACTCGCCACGGTCGTCGCAGGGGTAGACAATCTTGACGTTCCTTTCAACGCCGTTGGTCTCTACGGTAAATACCGAAGGATCCAGGGCACCGAGCTTCAGTTCGGGTTTCACCACCACCAGGTTCACGGAAGTGGAAGCCTCATAAGCCGTAATGCGCATCACCTGATGGGTCATTTTCAGGGTCTGGGCACCGGCCGCCACTGCAAAGGTCATGGCCACTGCAGCGAGGATAGGTTTGATACTGTTCATAATTATGGATGAATACTGGTTATTATGTTCTTCACCCTAAAAGTAACTATTATCTTCCTCGCTTGCAAGCCGCCCGACGCTCCAACCCGTCAAAATGACGAACTGGGCAAATATTTGGTCATTCGGAAAAAGAATTCTTTTTGCCCTTTTCATTGGGGGATTCGTTTTTTCGCCGTATCTTTAGACGGAAAAACCACATATCGCCAGAAATAGACACACTTCTTATGGGCAAGATTATCGTTGCAGGCAGTTCAAACATCGACATGACTGCCTATGTCAAAACCCTTCCCCGGCCGGGAGAGACCATCGGAGACGGCCGGTTTCTGCAGGCCAATGGCGGAAAAGGGGCCAACCAGGCTGTATCGGCCGCCAGGCTGGGCGGTGACGTAGTATTCCTCACCTGCGTGGGAGACGACATGCAGGGCCGCAGGCTCCAGGAGGTCTTTGCCTCCGACGGCATCCACACGGAGTACATGAAATTCAGTGCCTCTTCCCCCACCGGAACCGCGCTCATCTTTGTGGCCGATGACGGCGAAAACTGCATTGCCGTCGCACCGGGCGCCAACCGCGAGCTGCTCCCCGGAGACATCGATGCGGCGGAGAGTGCATTCGCCGATGCTTCCTGGCTGCTGATGCAGCTGGAGATTCCGCTGGACACCGTATATCACGCCGTAGATGTCGCTTTTGCAAAAGGCATAAAAGTGATCCTGAACCCCGCCCCCATCTCCGAAGCCATCCCCAACGAGGTGCTTCACAAGCTGTGGCTCATCACCCCCAACGAAACCGAGGCCGAGAAACTGACCGGTATCAAGATCAATTCCGTAGACGATGCTTACAAGGCAGCGGATTTCCTCCTTGCCCAAGGCGTCCAAAACGTTATTGTGACCCTGGGTAGCTCCGGTTCGGTGATTTGCCATGAAGACTTCCACGAGTTCGTCCCCGCGCGCGAGGTAGTGGCCGTAGATACCGTGGGCGCCGGCGACGTATACAACGGAGCGTTGGTAACAGCCCTTTCCGAAGGGAAGTCCCTGCCGGATGCGGCCCGCTTCGCCACCCTGGCCTCTTCCATCGCCGTCACGCGCCCGGGCGCTCAGACAGGTGTTCCGCACAGGCCCGAGGTCGACGCCCTTATGAATCAGTAATACCTAAAACCCAAATACCATGTTCATCGTCAACAGTTATGCGTTAGCAGTCGTCCTCTGCTTCGTCACCATGCTCTGCTGGGGCTCCTGGGGCAATACCCAGAAACTGGCCGCCAAGAGCTGGAGATATGAATTGTTCTATTGGGACTATGTGATTGGAATGGTCCTCTTTGCCCTGCTCCTGGCCTTCACGGCGGGCAGCATCGGCTCCCAGGGACGTCCTTTCCTGGCCGACCTTTCGCAAGCCTCCGTTTCCAGCATTCTGTGGATTCTGCTGGGCGGCGTCATCTTCAATGCTTCCAACATCCTGCTTTCGGCTTCCACCTCCATCGCCGGCCTTTCCGTGGCCTTCCCGCTGGGTGTGGGTCTGGCCCTGGTGCTGGGCGTAGTGAACAATTACCGCGTGGCGGTGCAGCAGGGCTCCAAGACCGGTAACCTGGTCCTCCTGGCCATTGGCGTTGCTCTGGTCGTATGCGCTATCGTATGCAACGGCATGGCCGCCAGCCGCAAGGGAGAGAGCGGCATTTCCAAGGCCGACCAGCGCAAGGGCATTATCCTGGCCCTTATTGCCGGCGTGGTGATGTCCTTCTTCTCTTCCTTTGTGATGAGGGCCATGGACACGGCCGATTTCGTCAACCCCGCCGCAGGAAAGGTAACGCCCTACACCGCCATCGTCATCTTCACCCTTGGCGTACTCATAAGCAACTTCCTGTTTAACACCATAGTGATGCGCAAGCCCTTCGTGGGCACGCCCGTCTCCTATAAGCAGTACTTCTCCGGCGACTTCAAGACTCATCTTGTGGGCATTCTGGGCGGCTCCATCTGGTGCCTGGGAACGGCCCTCAGCTATATTACGGCCGAAAAAGCCGGCCCCGCCGTTTCCTATGCGCTGGGCCAGGGCGCACCCATGGTGGCCGCCATCTGGGGAGTCTTCATCTGGAAGGAATTCAAGGGCGCCAAGAAGGGTGTCTACGGCCTTCTGGCCCTCATGTTCTGCCTCTTCATAGCCGGCCTCGCCTGCATAGTGGCCGCCGGTAACTAAAGGTCTGGTTGAGTTCCGTCGCGCAGCGACGAGGGGGGAGTTTGAGGGGTCTCTCCCCTCAATGAATCGAAGATTCCTAGTCATCCCGGCACAAAAAAAGCAGGGCGAACCCTGCTTTTTTTGTGTCGGGATGACTCGACTCGAACGAGCGACCCCTACGTCCCGAACGTAGTGCGCTACCAACTGCGCTACATCCCGTTTCTTTTTTGCTTTTTTGACCTTTTTCCATTTCCCCTTAGTCACATAGTCCCGCTATGCTCGTGTCGGGAAAATGAAAAAATCTCTAAAAAACCAATTA
>JAFZWC010000008.1 GCA_017617475.1 Bacteroidales bacterium | reverse complement strand
CGGGGATGCAGGTGTCCGTTACACGGTTGTAGTGGTTATTGATGAGCTCCTGCTCCTGGGCGGGGGTGAGATCACGGTAACCGGGCACCCTGTAATAGTGGTTGTGGGCTACCAGGTTCATGATGTCTTCCTCCAGGTTGTTGGCGCTGCAGCAGACGAAGGAAATCTTGTCTTCGCGGATCATGGCGGCCAGGGAGAGGCCCAGTTCGGCGGTACTCATGGCACCGGCCATGGCCAGGAACATTTTGCCACCCTTGTTGAGGAGGTCCTCATAGGCTTTTGCAGCGTCTACCAGGGCTGCGGAATTGAAGTGACGGTAGTGATGGGTAATGAATTGAGAGATAGGACCCTTTTCCATTTTATTACTTGAGCGTCCGGCGGGCGAAACCAGTCTTTGGTCTCCAACCCCCTGACTGGCTGCAAAATTACGAAATTCTTGGCAAGTAGGCAAATTTTAGAATCCCGGAAAAAAGTGTTAATTTTGTAAGTTATTTTAAAACCTATGAATCTGTTTCCCAACATTGAGAAAGCCTATTCTCAAGACACCCTGTCGGCCCGCGAAGCCCAGCGTCTGGCAGAGTTTATAGCTTTCGGCCCCATTGTGTTCCAGACCAGCCGCCTCATGCTCAAATTCGGCCTGCTGGACCTCCTGAGAGACGGGGATAAAACGCAGCGGCAGCTGGTGGATGCCACCGGCCTGTCGGAATACGCTGTAAAGGTGCTTCTGGAGGCATCCCTTTCCATCGGCACTGTGAAGATCGACCCCAAAACGGATCTTTATTCCCTGTCCAAGACGGGCTGGTTCCTCATTACGGATCCTGCCACCCGGGCCAATATTGATTTTAACCACGACGTAAACTATGAAGGCTTCTTCCATCTGGAGGAAGCCCTGAAGGAGGGAAAGCCTGAGGGTCTGAAGCACTTCGGCCCCTGGCCCACCATCTATGAAGGTCTTTCCTCGCTGCCCAAGCAGGTGCAGGACAGCTGGTTCGGCTTTGACCATTTCTATTCCGACCATTCCTTCGCCGAGGCCCTTCCCATAGTATTTGCGGGCAAACCCCGCCGGATTATGGACGTGGGCGGCAATACGGGCCGATTCTCCCAGCAGTGCGTAGCGTACGACCTCGATGTGGAGATGACCATTGTGGACCTGCCCCAGCAGATCGGCCTGATGAAGGAAGCCACAAAGGACGATCCTAACGCCAACCGCATCCACGGTTTCGGCACCAACTTGCTGGATGAAGGGAACGGATTCCCGCTGGACCTGCACCCTGATGTGATCTGGATGAGCCAGTTCCTGGATTGCTTCAGCGAACCCCAGATCCTGAGCATCCTTCAGCGTGCCGCCAAAGTTATGGACGGCAATACCCGCCTCCTGATTATGGAAACCTTCTGGGACCGTCAAAAGTACGAGCCCGCAGCCTTCTGCCTCACCATGACCAGCCTGTATTTCACGGTGATGGCCAACGGCAATTCCAAGATGTACCACTCCGACGACTTCATCAAACTGGTGAAGGAAGCCGGTCTGGAGGTGGAAACCATCCACGACGGCCTGGGGCAGGGACATAGTATTATGGTATGTAAAAAGAAATAAGCAAAGAATATGACAATTGACGAAATCAAAGACAAAGTGACCGCCTTCCTGGTGGACGAACTGGAGATAGATGAGTCCAAGATCCAGGACGAGGCCCGCCTGAAAGAGGATATGGGAATTGATTCCCTGGAAGTGGTGGACGTGGTTGTGCTGGTGGAAGAGGAGTTCGGCTTCAAGATGAAGCCCGAAGACTTCAAGACCCTCCAGACCCTTAATCAGTTCTGTCAGTTTATTCAGGAGCATCTTGCCTGAAGCCTCTCATAAACAATGGAAGGGCCGGATGGACGGCACGCCCTGGATGCACCGCGCGCTCATTTTCCTGGCACGCGTCCTGCCCCTTCGCGTGGTATACGGTTTCATGGCCGTATCCATTCCTGTTTATGTGGCTGTTGACGGACGGGGACGGCGGGCTTCCTATTCCTTTTTCCGTACGCGGATAGGTTATGGCCGCCTGCGCAGCGCCCTCCACGTTTTTTGCAACATGTACAATATGGGCAAGGTGGTCATCGACCGCTTTGCCGCCTATGCCGGCAAGCAGTTCCGCGTTTATGGAGATGACAGGATGCTCTACAATGCCCTTTGCCCGGACGGCAGTTATATGCTGCTTTCCTCACATGTGGGCAACTATGAGCTCTCCGGTTATGTGGTTCCGTCGCCCAGGCCCATCAAGACTCTGGTTTATGCCGGAGAAAACGCCGTGGTGATGCAGCAGCGTTCCCGCCTCTTCTCCGGATGCAATGTGGAAATGATTCCCGTCAAGGCCGATATGTCGCATCTCTTCGCCCTTAACGACGCACTTCAGAACGGAGAGGTGGTTTCTGTAGCCGCCGACAGGTCTCTGGGCTCTTCCAAGACCCTCCGCTGCCCTTTTTTCGGGCAGGAGGCCGCGTTTCCGGCAGGCCCCTTTACCCTGGCGGCCCGGCGCGAAGCCACGGTTTTCGCCGTATTTGTGGTGAAGGAAGGCGTCCGCGATTTCCGCGCCATTGTGGAGCAGCTGAAAGGGGACAAGGCACAAGCCCTGGCCCAGAGTTACGCCGACATCCTGGAGCGGGTTACCCGGCAGTATCCCGACCAATGGTTTAATTTCTATGATTTCTGGGCCTCATGAGCAGTTTCCACGACATAGCCATAGGTGAACTCCTTCCGCAGCAGCCTCCGTTCCGCTTTGTGGATCACATTGAGCTGTACAGCGAAGGGGAGACCCGCGTGGGCTTTACGCCCGGAAACGGCAACCTGCTCATGGAAGACGGCTGTCTTTCGGCCGCCGGCCTGGTGGAGCACATGGCTCAGGCCAGTGCCACCCGGGTGGGTTATCACAGCAAGTATATCCTGCACATCCCGGTGAGCATCGGCTATATAGGCCAGGTGCGCAAGCTGGAAATCAGGCGTCTCCCCAAGGCGGGAGAACTGCTGGATACCTCCGTATACCTTCGCCAGGAAGTGTTCAACATCTCCCTGGCCGATATTGAAGTGCGGACGGCACAGGGCGAAGTCCTGGCTACCGCATCCCTGAAAACCGCATTGAAGGATGACTAAGGTGTTTTGCATAGGCTGTGGTCTGGTAACGCCGGTGGGGAATACCCCTGCCCAGGTGTTCGAGGCCGTGCGCAAGGGAAAATCGGCCTTCCGGATGTACGAAGGATGGCCGGAGCCCTACTATGCTTCCCTTCTTGACCGTGAGGGTTATGAAGGGCCGTCCTTCTTTGAGCATATTGCGCTTGAGGCGGCCCGTGCCGCCGTGGCCGATGCCGGAATAGATGTGGCAGGCCCGCGCGTGGGGCTGGTGCTCTCTACCATCAAAGGGAATGTGGAGAAGATAGACACAGAAGACGTGTCGCTGGCGGCTTCTGCTGCCCGGCTGGCGCAGGCTTTGGGCGTGCAAACCGCCCCCGTGGTGGTCTCCAATGCCTGCATCTCCGGTTTGGCAGCCCTGCTTCAAGGTGTCCGCATGCTCCGCAGCGGCGCCTATGACCATATTATAGTAGTAGGGGCCGAAGTCCAGTCCCGGTTCATAGTGACGGGCTTCCAGTCCCTGAAAGCTTTGTCTATGAATCCCTGTAAGCCGTTTGATGCAGACAGGGATGGCTTGAATGTAGGAGAAGCCGCTGCCGCCATGGTACTGACTTGTCATTCTGAGCGAAGCGAAGAATCTGTATGGGAAATCGTCGATGGCGCTGTACGGAACGACGCCAATCATATTTCCGGACCTTCCAGAACGGGAGAGGGGAGTTATAATGCCCTCCGGGCTGTGCTCAAGTATGTGAAGCCGGAAGAACTAGCTTTTGTGAACGTGCATGGCACGGCAACCCGTTACAACGACCAGATGGAAGCCATTGCCCTGAACCGGGCAGGCTTGCAGGATGTGCCCGTGAATGCGCTCAAGGGTATTTTCGGCCACACTATGGGCGCTGCGGGAATACTGGAATCCATCGTGTCCATGCAGGCCTGCGATGCCGGTGTGGTGCTGCCCACGCAGGGCTTTGCCCAGATGGGCGTGGAGCCTGCCGTGAGTGTATCGGCCCTGGAGCGGAAGACGGATAAGAAGGCGTTTGTGAAACTGCTGTCCGGCTTCGGCGGCGTGAACGGAGCCTTGCTCTTCAGAAAAGGAGGTGCCTTATGAAGCAGGTGAGCATTCCTTCCGGGGCCAACCTGACGGAACTTTATCGTCAGTGGGCAGGGGACTATCCCAAGTTCTTCAAGATGGACACCCTTAGCAAGCTGGGCTTCCTTTTGGCCGAGATGCTGGCCCACGATGAACCGGACCGTTTTACCTTCCGGGAAGACCGTGCGGTGCTGGTGTTCAGCCGGGAAGGCTGCGTAGCAAACGACCGCCATTATGCCGAATCCATGCTGGATTTCCCGTCGCCGGCGCTCTTTGTTTACACGCTTCCCAATATCGTTTCGGGTGAGATTTGTATCCGCAACAAATGGGGAGGAGAAAGCTCGGCCTTTGTGCTGGAGGGCTATGACAAGGCCCTGATCCGGTCCCTGGTGAAGCAGGCTTTCCTGGATTCCTGCACGGAATCGGCCTTTGTGGCCTGGATTGACTGCCCTACAGATAATGAATGGATAACTAACGCATGGTTAGTTAATAAAACAGATTTGTTTTAGCTAATAACAAAAATGTTAATATATGGAAAACCTGATTAATGAACTCAAATTGAAGGTTATCGATGCCTTGAACCTGGATGGAATGACCCCCGAGGACATTGAAGACAATGCCCCCCTCTTCGGCGACGAAGGACTGGGTCTGGACTCCATCGACGTGCTGGAACTGATAGTGCTTCTGGAGAAGAATTACGGCATCCGCCTGGCCTCTCCGGCCCAGGGCAAGGAAGTGTTCCAGAGCATAGCTGTGATGGCCGATTACGTAGCCAAGAACCGCACCAAATAATTGAAGCCTGAACTGGTCATAACGGGTGCCGGCGTGGTGAGCGCCATCGGGGTGGGCAAGGACGCCAACCTCGAGAGCCTCCTTCATGCCCGTTCGGGTGTGGGTGCCGTGCGTTATCTGGCCACCGGGCTCAAGGACTTCCCTGTTGGGGAGGTCCCTCTGAGTAACCTGGAACTGGCAGAGCTTACCGGTGCACCGGAGAGCTGGCCCCGTACCACGCTCCTTTCCATTTGTGCCCTGCAGGAGGCTCTGGCCCAGGCCGGGCTGGCCGACGGCAGCGGCATGCGCCTGATTGGAGGAACTACCGTGGGCGGCATGGACGTGACGGAAAAAGCATTTCCCGTTTATTCGCCCAATCACGGCTGCGGGGCTTCCACGGACCTGGCTGCCCTCTTCATAAGGGGCTTTGACGACGCCACAACGCTGTCTACAGCCTGTTCATCGGCCGCCAACGCCATGATTTTCGGCGCCAATCTGCTACGGACAGGCCAGTACCAACGTGTGGTGGTGGGCGGCAGTGAAAGCCTTTCCAACTATCATCTGAACGGTTTCAATTCCCTTATGATCCTGGACCGCGAGCCCTGCAGGCCCTTCGATGCCACGCGGGCCGGTCTTAATCTGGGAGAAGGAGCCGCATATCTGGTGTTGGAAACGGCCGACAGCGCCAGGAAGCGGGGGGCTAAGCCCCTGGCCCGCCTCTCCGGCTTCGGAAATGCCTGTGACGCTTTTCACCAGACGGCATCTTCGGAAAACGGAGAAGGAGCCTTCCTGGCCATGAAGAAAGCTCTGGACCTGGCGGGTCTGAAGGCATCCGACATTGACTATATCAATGCCCACGGAACGGGAACTCCCAACAACGATGCATCTGAAAGCACTGCGTTGAAACGTATTTTTACTGAAGGAGTTCCTCTTGTTAGTTCTACCAAAGCTTTCACTGGGCATACTACCAGTGCCTCCGGTTCCATCGAGGCGGTTTTCTGCCTCCTGGCCCTGCAGCACGGCTTTGTTCCGCCTCAGCTGAACTGGAATACGCCGGATCCTTCGTGTGTGGTTCCCTGCACGTGCCTTTGTCATTCTGAGCGAAGCGAAGAATCTCTTACCCTTCGACACGTCCTTTCCAACGCCTTCGGGTTCGGCGGAAACGATTCATCCATAATCCTGAGTGCCTGTGAATAGGGAAGTGTACATACGTGCCGTGGTTAAGTTGGGGGCCGAAGATCCCGACTTCCGTGAGGTCATTTCTCCCATGGAGGCCCGCCGGATGGGCCGATTGCTGAAAAGGGCCGTCTGGTGCTCTTCCAAGGCGCTTCAGGAGGCCGGTATTTCCATGCCTGACGCCGTGATCACGGCCACGGACTATGGCTGTATGGAGAATTCCGAAGCCTTCCTGCAAGGGGTTCTGCATCCGGAAGAGGGCGCCATGAGCCCCACCAAATTCATGCAGAGTACCCACAATACCATAGGCTCGCTCATTGCCATCCGGCTGGGTTGCCATGGTTACAATGCCACCTACTCCCATACCGGTTGCTCGCTTAACAGCGCGTTGGAAGACGCCATGATGCAGCTGCAGCTGGGCGACATTGAAAGCGCCCTTGTGGGCTGGTACGACGAGCGGACCCCCGCCATGGATGCTTTGCCGCTTCCCGGTACGGAACATGCCGTAGCCATAGTATTATCTGTTAAACCAAAGTAAATCAATATGTTCAGGCTCATCCTACTGTCTGTCATCCAGTCCATTCTCATGTGCAGTGCGCAGTCCCTCTTTAAAGTGGCGGCCACCCACATGGCACCCTTTACCTGGACCTGGACCTTCTTTCGCGACAGCGTTATCCTAAACTGGTGGCTGGCGGCAGCCGGAGCCTGCGGTATTGCCGGCGTAATCGAGTGGATGTACATGCTTAAGACCTATCCCTTCAGCCAGGTGTATCCGCTGTCTTCCATGAGCTATCTCTTTGGTATGTTTGTTGCCATTATCTTCTTCAAAGAAACGGTAGTTTGGCAGCAGTGGGTGGGTATTTTCCTTATCCTCACCGGTTGTACCCTCATTGCCCGATAGATGAAAAAGTGGCTCTCATACGTTCTGGCGGCGTTTTTCGCGTTGACCTTTGTTGTTACTGCAAAGGCCCAGGACGACGTGTGGGCACGGGTTAAAGAAGTTAATTTCCCCAAGAAATCGCTGCAGGCTTCCTGGAACAGGATTTACCGTTCGCCGATGTTGCAGGATGACATCCTGAGCGAAGGAAAAGTCTACCTCCGGCAGCCCGATGCTCTGCGCTGGGAAACCGAGAAGCCTGTGAAGCGCGTTACCGAGCTGGACAGCACCCAGGGGAAAGGTCGCTTCCGCATGCCGGACGAGAAGGATTTCAAGATAACCGTACTGGAGGGAGACACCTATTCGGTGCAGTTGACCCCTCTTCGCAGAGACTTGAAACAACTGGTCGGCCAAATTACACTGACGGTTGAAAAGAAGTCATACAAATTATTGTATGTTACTATTTTAGGTGTAGATGGAGATTGGACTCAGATTACCTTCTCCAATGTAAAAATGGATGAGTAGTATGCTGGAAGGAGTGCTATACGAAGTGCTGGAAAAAGAAAGCGGATGCGCGCGGATCAAGCTGCTTCCGCACAGCCCCATCTATGCCGCCCATTTCCCTGGCTTTCCCGTTACTCCCGGCGTGACGCTGGTGCAAATGGCCCTGGAACTGATGGAAAAAAAGCTGCAATCGGCCAAGGACATCAAATTCATGATACCGGTGCTTCCCTCGGAGGGAGGCACGGTGTTGCGCTATGAATGGACCTTTTCAGATAATTCCAGGGCCGATGTTTCCGTCTTTCTGGCAAACGGCGACCTTTGTTCTAAAATGATCCTGGGCGTATGAGTGACACCCTGGTTATTGTTCCCACTTATAACAATGCCGGTACGCTGGAAGACGTGCTCAGGCGTTGCCTGGCGCAGAATCTCCCTGTGCTGGTGGTAGATGACGGTTCCACCGACGCTACACCACAGATTCTGGAAAAGATGCCCGGTCAGGTCGTCATGGCCGACTCCGATCGGCCATCTCTTTCAGTAATCACGCATCAGTTTAATAAAGGCAAGGGAAATGCCCTTAAAACAGGATTTTACGAAGCCCGTAAACAAGGATACCGGTATGCGCTTACCATAGACTCCGACGGTCAGCATTTTCCTGAAGACATTCCCACATTGCTGGCTGCAAAAGGGGAGCGTACGCTGGTGGTGGGCAGCCGCAGCCAGATGGGCGCCAACGGCGGCGGATCTTTTGCCAACAGCTTTTCCAATTTCTGGTTCCGGCTTTATACCGGCGTCAATCTGCCAGACACTCAGACCGGTTTCCGCCTTTATCCTTTGCAGGAAATGCCTTCCTTGAAACTCCTTAGCGCCCGCTATGAGGCCGAACTCACGCTGCTGGTATTCAGCGCTTGGAAAGGCCTCAAAATGAAGCCCGTACCGGTTAGGGTAGCCTATCCCGAGGACCGCGTTTCGCATTTCCGTCCCGGCGCCGATTTCATGCGGATTACTTTACTCAACACGCTGTTATTGCTGGTAGCCCTGTTCTATGGCTGGCCCCGCACCATCGTGCGCCACATTTGTGGGAAATAATCAAATTATTGCTAAATTTGTAGATTAAGAAATCTACAAACCCGGTGAAACGCGTCATTTTGAAAATGTACGACTGGTTGTCGGCCCGCAAAGGGCTGGCCGGGTTGCTTTTGGTCGTTCTCCTGGCCTTGAGTGGCTGGAGTGCCTCCAGGCTGCATTTCGAGGAGGATATTTCGGCCTTCCTGCCGGAGAGTTCCCGCGAACAGCTGCAGGCTTCCGGAGGGGACGAGGTAATGGCGATGTTCTTCCAAGGAGGAACGCCTCAGGAGCGGGAAGATGCCCTTTATGCCTTCCAGAACCGCTGGGAAGAGACCTTCCCGGACATCTACCTCTACGAACCTTCCTCGGAGGCGGCCGATGTATTTGATTTTCTGAATGCCAACTGGCCGTATTTCCTTCAGGAAAAGGACTATGCACGGATGGATTCTCTACTGGCCGTCCCGGGATACATCCCGGCCAGACTGCAAGAAGACAAATTGTCACTGGTTACAGGCAATCCCTTTACTTCCAAATACTTGAGAAGTGACCCTCTGGGGCTGTATACGCCTGTTCTGAACCGGCTGCAGCAAGCACGGCCGGAGACTCTCCAGAACACGGAAATCCTCTTCTTCGACTCTCCGTACGGAAGCAGCGAAAGTGCCCATAACGGGGAATTGCTGGCAACCTTGTCCACCATCAAGGAAGCGGTTGCCCAGGAGTATCCGGCCGTCCAAATCACCTCTACCGGCGGCCCCGAAGTGGCGGTAGGGAACTCCTCCCGCATAAAGACGGATTCTTTCCTGGCGCTGGCCATTGCCCTCCTTCTCATTTGCGCAGTGCTGTGGATGAGCTACAAACGGGTGCAGGACGTTCTGTGGATTCTTCTTTCCATTATGGTGGGGGCGGTGTTTGCACTGGGTATCATAGCCTGTTTCAAAGCCAGCGTGAGCATCATTGTGCTGGGAATAGGCTGCACCGTGATTGGCATTGCCGTCAATTATCCGCTGCATTATATCGACCATCTCAAGTATTGCCCCGACAGGCGGCAGGCCCTGGCCGAACAGGTCAGTCCGCTGCTTACGGGCAACATTACCACGGTGGGCGCCTTCCTGGGGCTGCTGCTTCTGAAATCGGAAGCTCTGCACGATTTCGGATTCATCGGCGCCATGATGCTGGTGGGTACCATCCTGTTTGTGCTGGTGTTTCTTCCCGTCTTTATGCCTGTGTATCAGGGAGAAAGGAAGGTGTGGAAACTGGATCCCGGCCGCTATTTCCACCCTGGAGAGAATACCCGCAGGGCCGTTTTCATGGGTTTCCTGGCTCTGACGGTTCTGTTTTTCTTTACCGGAAAGAAGCTTCAGTTTGACTCCAACCTTCACAATATCAATTATATGACACTGGAGCAGGCCCGGGGCTTTGCCTTGTTGGAGTCCCTTTCTCCTTCTCCGGACGCTTTCCCGCTTCCGTCCCTTCAGGAGCAGGAAGAGAGAATCGGCCTGTGGAAGGCATTCTGGAGCAGGCATGCCGATTTACCTGATGTCCTTATTGATGAGGGCCTTAAAGCCGGTTTCACTGCACATGGCTTCCAGCCTTTCTTCGATGCCATAGAGGCCGATTGGGCGCCGCAGGAGAGGGCTTATTTCCAGCCCGTGGATTTCGCCCCGCAGGAGAATGCGGCCGGTGCTCTGGTGAGCGCCCTTTCCCAGGACTTTGACACCATCGGCCTGGTGTGCAGCCTTATTGTGTTCGTTTTCCTGCTCATCAGCTTCGGGTCGCTGGAACTTACGCTCATTGCCTTCCTTCCGCTGGCGGTGAGCTGGATCTGGATACGGGGAATTATGGGCCTGACGGGCCTGCAGTTCAATATAGTGAACATTATCCTGGCCACCTTTATCTTTGGTATGGGAGACGACTACAGCATCTTCATTACGGAGGGGCTGGAGTATGAGTTCAAGACCGGGAAGAAGATCCTTCACTCGTACAGCAATGCCGTAGTGCTCAGTGCCATTATCATGTTCATCGGCATTGGCGTGCTGGCGTTTGCCAGACATCCGGCCCTCCGTTCCCTGGGTCTTGTGACAGTAATAGGCATGATTACGGTGGTGGCCATGGCCTGCTATCTTCCTCCCATCGTGTACCGCTGGTTGCATTTCAAGCACGGAAAACGCCGCCCGAGGCCACTGACCGTAGGCGGTATGCTGGCTACGGCTTATATTGTGCTCCAGATGGTGTTCTGGATGTCTCTGCTGTCCCTTCTGGCGTTGTTTTTCCCGCAGGGACCGGCCTACAACAAGGTTGTGCGCCGCATTGCATCCTGGGCCATGCACGTGATTCCCGGCTGCCGCTATACCGTTAAAAACCCGCATGGAGAGGATTTCTCCCGGCCGGCCATATATGTTTGCAACCACCAGAGTCACATGGATGTCCTGGCCCTGGTTTCTCTGCAGCCCAAGCTCATCTTTATGACCAACGACTGGGTCTGGAAGTTCCCCTTCTATGGGGTGGTTCTCCGCAAGGCCGGCTATTTCCCGGCTTCCTGGGGGCTTTCGGCCAGCAGTGAACATGTGAAAAAGATGGTGGCCGAAGGGTATTCCGTGGTTATCTTCCCCGAGGGAACCCGCACAGTGGATGGCTCCATTGGCCGATTCCACCGCGGCGCTTTCCTGGCGGCCCGGGAACTGGGAATGGACGTACTGCCCATTCTGATCCGCGGCTTCCACGAAGCTCTGCCCAAGCATGACTTCCTGCTTCGGCCGCATCCTCTTTCTCTGGAAATCGGAGAGCGTGTCAAGGTGTCCCCGGAGGCCGATATCGCCGCTTTTACCCGGGAGATGAGGCATTTTTATGTTGACTGGTATGAAAAGGACGCTTAGCATACTGTTTCTGTTGCTTTCCATCCCGGTGCTGGCTCAGGAACGCATCTGGGAAGGCACCAAATGCAGCAACCGGAGCGTGACCCTCACGGCCTATCTGCCGGAAGGGGAGCCCAGGGCGGCACTCATTGTTTGTCCCGGGGGCAGTTACCACTGGCACGACATGGAGACCGAAGGAACCCGGGTGGCGCAGTGGCTGGCCTCCGAAGGCTATGCGGCTTATGTGCTCAAATACCGGGTGGCGGGCAAGTTTGAGTTTGCCGCCAAATACCGTACACTGGTGCGGGGTCACCGGCATCCGGATATGATCTGCGACATCCAGCGGGCTATCCAGCTGGTACGGGAGCGCTACGACGGTCCTCTGGGGGCCATAGGCTTCAGCGCCGGCGGGCACCTGGTGATGAGCGCAGGGGAGTACTTCGGCACCAATTTCCTGGCCCGGTATGGCATTGAGCCTTCCGTGTCGCTGAGGCCGGATTTTGTGGCACCCATCTATCCGGTGGTCACCTTGTCGGCCCCGCCTGTGCACAAGCGCTCAAGGCTGGGACTGCTTGGCGAATGGACGGTGCTGAAGCAGGAAATGAGGGATTCCATGTCCCTGGAAAAGCATGTGAAGGCCGATACGCCGCCTGTTTTCCTGCTTAACTGCGTAGACGACCCCATTGTGGATTACCGCAATTCAGAGCTGCTGGATTCGGCCCTGAAGGCCCATAAGATCCCGCATGTGTATACGCAGTATCCTACCGGAGGACATGGCTTTGGCGCCAGCCCCGAGAAGCAGAATGAATACACCTCCCAGTGGCAGGAGGAGTTTAATAAATGGTTAAGAATACAGATTCTTCGCTGCGCTCAGAATGACAAGTCCTGTCATCCTGAGGAGCCGTAGGCGACGAAGGATCTGTAACAACGAATGATATGGACATAGAATTCAAAAAACCGGAAGAGATCAAGGCATTCCAGGAAGGATTGCTGCATGAAGCGCTTGTGTACCTGAAAGGGAATTCCAAGTACTATCAGCGCATGTTTGAGAAGTATCACATTGATATAGAGAAGATTAAGACCATTGAGGACTTGCAGAAGATTCCGTTCACGGAGAAGAAGGACCTACAGCTGTTCAACGACGAGTTCCTTTGCTGCCCCAAGGAAAAGGTGGTGGACTATGTGACCACTTCCGGTACGCTGGGCGACCCTGTGACCTTCGGCTGTACAGATAAAGACCTGGAGCGTCTGGCCTATAACGAAATGAAGAGCTTCGCCTGCGCCGGCCTGGGCCCGGGCAATATAGTGCAGCTCATGACCACCATTGACAAGCGGTTCATGGCCGGCCTGGCCTACTTCCTGGGCATCCGCAAACTGGGCGCCAGCATCATCCGCGTGGGAAACGGCATTCCCGAGCTGCAGTGGGACACCATTAACCGCTTAAAGCCCGACACCATCATGTGCGTGCCGTCCTTCATCCTCAGGCTCATCCAATATGCCGAGGACCATGGCATTGACTACCGGAATTCTTCCATCAAGCGCATCATCGGCATTGGCGAAGGCATGAGAGACCAGAACTTCGACTTGAACCTTCTGGGCCGACGCATCAAGGAAAAATGGGACGTAGAGCTGTTCGCTACGTATTCTTCCACCGAGATGGGCGCCACCTTCTCTGAATGCCCCTACGGCTGCGGCGGCCACGTGCATCCGGAACTCATCATCGTGGAAATCATCGGCGAGGACAACCTGCCGGTTCCCGACGGCCAGGTGGGTGAGATTGTGGTTACCACCCTTGGCGTGGAAGGTATGCCGCTGCTGCGCTTCCGCACCGGAGACATGGCGGCCAAGATTACCGAACAGTGCAAATGCGGCCGATACAGCTACCGCCTTACCCCGCTGGTGGGCCGCAAGAACAATATGATCAAACTGAAGGGTACCACGCTGTACCCGCCGGCAGTGAACGACGTTCTGGACAACACCCCGTATGTAGAGAATTATGTTGTGATTGTTCAGGATTCCGATGCCGGTACCGACGATGTGGTGGTTCAGCTGGGCCTCAAGTACCAGCCCGACTTCGACCCCATTAAAGACCTCAAAGACCGTTTCCGTTCCCGTATCAGGGTGGCTCCCACCATTGAGATCATGCCCGTACCGGAAGTGGCGGCCATCAATTTCCCGGCCAAGAGCCGCAAGCCCGTAAAATTCATTGATAAACGCGCCAAACATGTTTGATGATATTCGGCCTTATTATGATTCGGAGATTCCTGCTGCGATGCAGCGGATAGTGTCCGACAAGTATTTCCCGCTGGTCTGCGATTTCCTGTTTCCGGACAGGCCGGTGCAGGAGATAGCCGCGCTGCTGGGCAGCTGCCGCACCGTGGAAGAGTTCCAGAGAAGGGTCATGTACAAGGTAATCTACGCCATTGCCGACAAGACCACGGGTGGCCTTTCCGTGTCCGGTATGGAACGCCTGGACCCGAATGTGGACTACCTCTTCGTCTCTAACCACCGCGACATCATGATGGACGCCGCCTTCCTGCAGGTGCTGCTGTTCGATGCGGGCCGAAAGACCTCCGAAATAACCTTCGGGGCCAATCTGATGCAGGGACAGATGGTCATTGACGTGGGCCGAAGCAACAAGATGTTCCGCATCGAGAGGCCTACTACGGTAACATCGGCCCGGGATTTCCTCCAGAAGAGCCAGTATGTGTCGGAGTACATCCGTTACGCCATCTCGCAGAAGAAGGAAAGCGTATGGATTGCCCAGCGCAACGGCCGCACCAAGGACGGCATGGATCTCACGGACCAGGGCATTATCAAGATGTTCAACCTTTCCGGCGGGGAAGACCGCATCCAGTCCCTGGACGAACTTCACATTGCCCCGCTGTCCATCTCCTATGAATGGGAGCCTTGTGACGAGCTCAAGGCCCTGGAACTGTATGCCAAGAGTTCCGGTCAGCCCTATATCAAGAAGCAGGGAGAGGACCTGAACAGCATCCTCACGGGCATTACACAGCCAAAGGGCCGCGTGCACCTGTGCGTGTGCGAACCGCTTCACCGCGAAGAACTGGAGGCCTTCCGCGGCTGCAGCAATCCCGAGTTCAACAAGAGCGTGGCCGAGCTTATTGACTCCCGCATCCGTTCCGCGTACCGCCTTTATCCCAACAATTACATCGCGGCCGACCTGCTGAGCGGAAAACGCACCCATTCCTACACAGACGCCGAAAAGGAGGCCTTTGTGAGCCATGTGGACAAAATAACAAAAGAATATCCCGAAGAACTCCGGGATATCTTGTTGCATATTTACGCCAATCCTGTTTTATAAACAGATTCTTCGCTTCGCTTAGAATGACAATTGTCATCCTGAGGCCTTTAGGCCGAAGGATCTGTAATTATCCTCCGATGAATTCCCGCAGCAACGAAGTTGCGGGGATTTCTTTATCCGGCACGGGGGTGAAATAGTGAATGAACTTGAGGAGGCGGTGAGCCTCGGCAAACTCGGCACAGTTCTGGGGAACGCTGCGGAGAATGGGCTCGGCGTGGTTCTTAAGCACCGCAAATTCAATGAGATAGGCGCTGTTGAACATGACATCGGCCGTTTCCTGGAAGGGATAGATCCACTTTTGCTCGGCATCCAGCACGTTCTGCCAGTTGGAGATGGACTCGCGGGCGGTAAAGGCGCCGGCATTGTAATCCCTGACTATACGGCGCAGCAGGCGGTTGTCGCTGGTGGGGATGCTGTTGTGGTCGTCCAGCAGGGTTCCGGTGAGCGTATTGATGAAAATCTTGAATTTGGCCGAGTCGGGAATCTGGCTGGTGAGGCCGGGATTCAGGGCGTGGATGCCTTCAATCAGGAGGATGCGGCCTTCGCCCAGTTTGAGCTTCTTCCCGTTGTATTCCCGCAGACCGGTGACAAAATTGAATTCCGGCACATCCACTTCCTCGCCGCTGAGAAGCTTCATAATATCGCTCTCCATGAGTTTGTGGTCCACGGTTTCGAAGTTGTCGAAGTCGTAGGAGCCGTCGGGGAACTTGGGGGTTTCCACGCGGTTCACGAAGTAGTCGTCGGTACTTACGGACATCGGCCTTAAACCGCAGGCCTTGAGCTGGATGGCCAGGCGCTTGCAGAAGGTGGTTTTACCCGAAGACGAAGGGCCGGTAATAAGGACAACCTGAAGGGGGTTCTCGCTGTGGTAGCGCCTGTCAATCTCTTCGGCAATCTGGACTATTTTCTTTTCCTGCAAGGCTTCCGCTATCTGGATGAGCTCGCTGGCCCTGCCGTTCAGGAAGGCTTCATTCACGTCTCCTACGGTGCTCAGACCCATGATAATGTTCCAGCGGAGGGCTTCCTTGAACATCTCGAAGGTCTTGGGCTGGTCCACGAATTCGGCGACCCGTGTGGGGTCTTCTCGGGAAGGAACCTGCAGGAGCAGGCCGTCGTGGTAGGGTTGGATGCCCCAGACGGTGAGATAGCCTGTGGAGGGGACCAGTTTTCCGTAGTAATAGTCGGCCGTTTCTCCCAGCGTGTAGTAGTCGGTGTAGGCCTCGCCGCTGGTTTCCAGCAGGCGCACCTTGTCTTCGAAGCCGGCCTTTTTGAATTCTTTGATGGCCTTGTCGGTCTGCACGTCGTAGCGGTGGAAGGGGAGGTCTTTCTGCACCAGTTCCTTCATCCGGGACTCTACCAGAGTGATCTCCTCCGGAGTGATGTACGTGCCGTCGGCCTTTTTGATATGGCAGAAATAGCCGTGGGAGATGGGATGCTCTACGTAGAGCTTGCTCCCGGGTAAGACGTCACAGGCGGCCTTGTACAGTAAGAAATTGAGCGAACGGCAGTACACGCGCATGCCGCTGGGCTCGCGGACGTCAATGAACTCGATGTCCTTGTTCTGGTACACCTTGAACTTGAGTCCCTGGGACACGTTATTCACCTTGGCAGACACAATGGGGAAGGGCGTCCGACAATCGAACTCGGAGAGCATCTGCATAAGGGACGTGCCTTCGGGAAAGCGCTTCGTCTCCTTGGTATTCTTACAATAGACCTGGACCATAGTATTAGTGAACTAAAGTTTTACTTCCTGTTGTTCCAGATATTTCACCACGTCTCCCACCCGCTCGAACTTGGCCAGTTCCTGGTCGGGAATGACTATGCCGTACTGGTCCTCGATGCGCATCAGAAGCTGGAGGATGTCCAGAGAATCGGCCCCCAAGTCCTTTTTAATGAGGGATTCCATGGTAATCTGGGACGGATCTTTGCGAAGTTGTTTCGCCAGGATGGTTTGTACTTTTTCAAACATAGTTTAATAAAGTCATTAATTAAGATACACTCGCTTCGCTCGGTATGACAAATGTCATTCCGAGGCCGAAGGCCGAGAGAATCTTATAATTCATAGTGATCATATTTCATTATCTCCGCCTCAATTTTTCCGGAGAGTTGGCTTACTTCCATCTTGTAGGCCTGTTCTATGCATTTTTCTACAGCTGTGGCGTTGGAGGAACCGTGACCTTTCACCACCACCTTGGAGGTGCCCAGGAGCACGCTGCCGCCGTAATTCTGGTAGTTCATGAATTCCTTCATATCGGCGAACATCTTCTTCATGAGCAGGGCGCCCATTTTGTAAAGGGTGCGGCTGAAGATCTCCTTCTTGAGCTTTTTGAGCAGTTCCAGGGCGGTACCTTCGGTGGTCTTTACCAGGACGTTGCCGCTGAATCCGTCGGCCACCACCACGTCGTAGCTGCCGCTCAGGAGGTCGCGGCTTTCCATGTTGCCCACGAAGTTCAGTCCTTCCGTCTCCTGAAGCAGACCGTAGGCTTCGCGGCGGATGTCGTCGCCCTTCTCGGCCTCTTTTCCAACGTTCAGGAGCGCTACACGCGGCTTTTGAACGCCATACACATTCTCCATATAGAGGGATGCCATAATGGCAAATTGACGAAGATGGGCCGATGTTACCTCTACGTTGGCTCCGCTGTCGCAGATGCCCACGATGCCTCCGTTCATGGTGGGAAGCAGGGGACAGAATGCCGGGCGGATGACGCCGGGAATGCGGCCCAGGCGCACCAGGGCGCCGGTAACCAGAGCTCCCGTAGAGCCGGTGGAAACCAGGGCGGCAACGTCGTCACGGTCCCGGAGCATAATGATGCCCTTCATCATGGAGGAGTTGCGTTTGAGGCGAACCACGTCGGTTGGTTTCTCGTCACAGCCTATCACTTCCGGGGCATGGACAATCTCCAGCCGGGCCAGGTCGAAGCTTTTGCCTTCCAGCTCTTTGCGAAGGATTTCCTCGTCTCCCAGAAGGATGACGTACAGGTCCTTGTTCTTGGCCATGGCCGCCAGGGCACCTTCCACGGGTGCCTGAGGACAATGGTCGCCACCGAAACAGTCTATAAGGATTTTAATCATATCAGTTTCTTTACATATGCCCTGTAGCGTTTGCACTCTTCACGCTTGAAGCGGCGCCACTGGTTCAGGATGGCGTAGTTGTCTTCCAGGTTCAGGTTGGTGTCGGCCCATTTTAGGCGGGGATTGTCCCGGAGCATTTTCATGATGGCCAGGGAAAGGGCTCCGGATACACCGCGGTTCAGGTATTCCGGGTCTACTCCCACCAGGCAAAGGTCAATGATGTCGGGGTTCTTGATGTAGTACAGGAGCTTCATGAGGGTGAGCGGCGTGTACTTTCCGCGCGTTCCCACCAGGGCGGGGGCCAGGCCGGGGAAGGACAGGCCGAAGCATACGATCTTCTCGTTCTCGTCCAGGATGACGGCCGTGTACTTGGGGCTTATGACCATGGCGAAGTTCTCCAGGATGAGCCTGCGCATGCCCTCGGTGAAGGGAACGGTGCCGTACAGGCCCTCGTAGGAGGTGTCCAGAAGGTCGAAGATGCCCTCGGAGTATTTCTTCAGCAGGTCCGGGCCGCTCTTGGCGGTGCCATAGTGCAGCTTGTAACGCTTGAAGATGAAGGCCACCACCTGGTCCAGCTCTTCCATGGCTTCCGGACTCTCGGGGCCGTACAGGCGGCTGGCCGTCCAGTCAATCTCCTTCTGGTACCCCAGGGCTTCCACATGTTCCTTGTAGTAGGGGAAGTTGTAGTTTTCCTCGAAGGTGGCAGGCTCCTCAAAACCCTCTACCAGCATTCCTTCGCGTTCCAGGTCGGAGAAATTGAGAGGGCCGACCATGGTGTCCATGCCCTTCTCCAGGGCCCAGGATTCGGCCTTTTCAAAGAGAGCCCTGGACACTTCCAGATTTTCTATGGCGTCGAAGCGGCAGAATCGGCAGCGCTTTTCGCCGTTCTTGGCATTGGCATCCTTCTGGATGATGCACTGGATGCGCCCCGCCGGAACGCCGTCCTTGTAGGCTACGAAAGAGGCCCATTCACAGCTGCTCCTGTACACATAGTCTTTCCCGAAGATCTTGCGCTCGTCGGCATACAGCGGCGGCACAAAGTACGGGTTGCCTTTGTACAGGTCCAGGGCAAAGTTCAGGAATTGCTTTCGCTCCTGCCGGGTTTTGACTTCTTTGACTTCTATCATATTATCTATGTATGGCGTGGAAACATACACCTACTCCGTTGGGGCCGCAATGGCTTCCGGCGGTGGGGTTCACGTCCACGTAAACAATATTCTGCTTGCCGAAGCGCTCTTCAATCTGGCGGCCCACTTCATGGGCAATCTCCGGGGCGTCGGTATGGCCGATGCAGATGCGGTGCTTCTCGATGCCGTCTCCCAGTTCGGCCACCTTGTCCACAAGGGCCTTGATGGCGTTGGGGCGGCCCTTGACCGTGCCGACGGATTCCATCTTGCCGGCCTGGCTCATGTGGATGAGCGGGCGCACGCCGATGAGGGTGCCCATGGTGGCGGCCAGACCGCTTACACGGCCGCTGCGGCGGAAGAACTTGAGGTCATCGGCAAAGAAGTACATGGCGAACTTGTCCACCTCGGTCTTGGCCCATTCCAGGATTTCGTCCAGGGTCTTGCCGGCCTTTACGAGGTCTCCCACTTCGCGCACGATGGCGTAGCTGATGGTGGTAATTCCCTTGGTATCAATTTCTTCGAAGCGCGTGGCGGGATACTGGGCCTTAAGATCGGCAATGGCCTGGTCCATGGCGTCGAAGGTGTTGGTCATGGCGCGGGAGAAGTGGACGTACAGGATATCGTTGCCGGCTTTGAAGTCCTCTTCGAAGTACTGGACGTACTGCTCCTTGGAGATGGCGCTGGTGGTGGGAAGGGTTCCTTTGCGTAGCATGTCGTAGAAGGCATGGGCGTCGAAGGTCTCAAAGTCCACGTAAGGATAGGTGGTCTTGGCATCCACGCTGTAAGGCATGGAAATGAGCTTGTAACCGTATTCGGCCGCCTCTACGGGCGTGATGTCGGTATCGCTGTCGGTGTAGATTTTTAACATAGTACAAGGATATAGTCGTAAACAGCCTGGCCGCCGTCAATGAGGATGACTTCGGACAGGGGATAGGTCTGTTGAAGGGCCGATTGCAGGGCTTCGGCTTCTTCGGCCGGGGCGTCGGCGCCCCGCAGCAGGATAATGATATCGGCATTGCCGGCTTCCAGCTTCTGGGCCAGGGTTTTCACCGTTTCGGTGCGCTCCGGGCAGCAGCAGAGGATATCTTTGCCGCTGAAGCCTATGTATTCGCCCGTACGGGCCTCGGCGGTGTCCCGTATGGCCTGGGACACGGAGGCGGTGGTAACGGAGGCTGCGGCTTGTTTAAGCGCCTCTGTGAGCTCTTCCAGCGGCATTTCGGCGTCCAGGTTGGCCATGGCGTAGTAGCCTTCTCCCAGCGTGCGCGTGGGGATGACCACTATCTTGGCTTTGTCGTACAACTGGGCGGCCTGCTGCGCCGTGAGGATGATGTTGCTGTTGTTGGGGAACACGAGGATGGTATCGGCCTGAACCTCATCGAATGCATCCAGGAAGCGGTCCACCGGGGGATTCATGGTTTGCCCGCCTTCAATGACGGCGTCGGCGCCCATGTCGCGGAATGAGGCCGACAGGCCCGCGCCGGTGGCTACGGACACAATGCCCAGGGCTTTGCGGGTGCGCTTGAAACGCTCGTCCATGTGGTTCTCGTGGTGCTGGAGCGTCATGTTCTCTACCTTGATGGTGAGGAATTCGCCCCATTCGCGGCATTTGGTGAGAATGGCACCGGGATCTTTGGTGTGCACATGCACTTTGATGATGGAACCGTCGCGGAAGAAGACCAGGGAATCGCCCCGCTGGTCCAGCCAGTCGTGGATGACGGACTCGTCAAAGGTGTCCAGATCCACCTTGCAGCGCTGAAGGCGCAGGAGGAATTCCGTGCAGTAGCCGAATTCCAGCACGCTGTCTTCGGTGAAGGCGGAAAAGTCTACCTTACGAGATTTCTCCGCTCCGCCTTCGGCTCCGGTCGAAATGACAGAATCGCCGGCTCCGGTCGAAATGACAATGTCGCCGTGCAGGGCGTCGCGCATGCCTTCGGCTATGCACAGGAGACCGGCGCCGCCGCTGTCCACAACGCCGGCCTTTTTGAGTACGTCCAGCAGTTCAGGAGTATGCTGCAGGCTCAGGTCCATTCCGGCAATCCAGAGGTCGAAGAATTCTTCGATGCTGGCCGATCCTTCGGCCGCGGCGACGCCTTCGCGCAGGACTGTGAGGATGGTTCCTTCCACAGGCTGGGAGACGGCGTGGTAGGCCTCCTCCACAGCAGCCTTCATGGCGGCGTTAAACTGCTTGTAGTCGGCCTGTTTCAAGCCTTTGAAAGACTTGCCCATTCCGGCGAAGATGCGGGAAAGGATTACGCCGGAATTGCCCCGGGCGCCCAGAAGCATGCCCTGCGAGACGGATTCGGCCATCTGGCCAAGGGTGTTTCCGGAAGCCTCGGTACCGGCTTCTATGGTCATATACATGTTGTCTCCCGTGTCTCCGTCGGGGATGGGGAACACGTTCAGATCATTGATTTCCTGACGATGCTGCGCCAGACGGGCGGCACCGCCACGAATAAGGTTCAGGTATAGTTCAGAGTCCAGGTTCATGCTTTAGTTTTCGGGGATGCGGAATCCGCGGCGGAAGAAGGGGACCTTAAGGAGTCCGCGGAAAATCCAGGGCTGTAAGGAATAGGTGATGAGGATGGTGGCCGCCATGCCGATAAGGGTGATGAGGCCGATGGAATGGATGGCCGGATGCCGTGCGAACACCAGCGAGAAAGTGACGATGCACAGCACCAGGGCGCTGTAGAAGATGGCCACTTTGTGGTATTGGAGCATCTTGGTTTCGCCGTGCCGGGCTTCGGCCAGCAGGCCCTCCATTACAAATATGCTATAGTCTACACCTATACCGTAAATAAAGGTGGAAATAACGATGTTGATCAGATTGAATTCCAGGCCCAGAAGTGCCATGTAGCCCTGCATTACGTACCAGCTCACAAACATGGGCATGAAGGCAATGAGGGCAATCCACATGTTCTGGAAGCTGATGAGCAGCACCAGTAGCACAAAGAGGCTGGAAATCCAGAGGGTGGTGCTGAAGTCGTCGTGGACGATTTCCACCATGTCGCGGCAATAGAAGAAAGGCTCCAGGACCAGTACGTGGTCTTCGGAGGCCAGGCTCTTCCAAACCTGAGTCTGATCCTTGGCGTCGTAGGAGACTTCGGTGTATACCATGTATCGGCCACTTTCCTGCTGCTCTACGTAATTGGACAGCATGCCTTCGGGCACAATGCCGGATTCCACCAGGTTGCCGGGCTCGTAATAGGTGCTTATCATGCCCAGGAAGGGGTCATAGAAGCCTTTGGGCAGGCCGTACTGCTTCTCGGCCTCGGCCATCAGGTGTCTCAGATACCTTACGCGGCCCCGGGTCCAGAAAGCGTTCCAGGCCTTGATACGTTCCTGCTGGTCCTGGGTGGAGTGAAGCAGGAGTTTGGCTACGGGCACATAGCTCTTCACCAGACCGCAGGCTTTCAGGGAGTCCAGCGCCCGCACCAGGCCCTTGTTGTGCTCCAGGGCTTCATCCAAATCGTTGTCGTCCCAGGCGGCGAAGTACTGGTGGGCATAGCCGTCGGCACTCTTGCGGTTATACAGTTCCTGGCTTTCCTGCAGTTCGGCGTTGTCGTAGTCCAGGTTCATGAGGTCGCTGTCGAACTTGACCCGGGGGCTGAAGATGACGCCCACCACAATGACCACGATAAGCGCGCCGATGAACCATATGTTGCGGTCCCAGGGGAGGTTGTTGATCTTTTCCACCAGCGGGAAACCGTGCGTGCGCTTGTAATGGATCTGCTCCGGCTTCAGGAAATGGGGCAGGAAGATAAGGGCAAAGAGGGTATTGCCGATAAGGGCGAAGGTGGCGAACAGGCCGAAGTCCCTCAGGAGATCGCTCTCCGTGAAGAGCAGGCCCATGAAGGCGCCGATGGTGGTTACGCAGCCCAGGAAAACGGGCGTGGACTCCTCCCGGAGCATCTGTTCGGCATCTCCCACATAGTAATAATGGATGAGTACATGCAGGCAGTAGCTTATGGCTACACCCAGAACTATAGCACTGATTCCCAGGGCCATTAGGGACATGTATCCTTTAATCCAATACAGGCATGCCATGGAGAAGAGGGCGCCATAAAGCACCGGAACCACTTGCTGCCAGAGGAAGGCCAGCTTGTGGAAGCTCATGAGCATGATGATGAGGATGAGCAGGAGGGAAAGCCCCAGGGACCATACCAGGTCGCGTTTGATGGTGCTGGCATTGGAAACACCGCCCTGAGGGTTGCCGTGAACCAATATGCGCACGTCGGGATGCTGGGCTTCCAGTTCCGCTTTCAGTTTGTCCATCATGCGCACCAGACGGGTGCCGGCGCCGGAATTGGTGGATGTGAAGGAAGGGGAGAGGAAGGCCAGGGCAACGGTTTTGTCCGGGCAGAAGAGGTGGCCGTTGTCTATGGTAATGCCACCCATGCTGGTGCCGGAACCTATTATTTCGCCCAAAAGGGAGCGCAGGTTTAGCGGATCCATGGAAACCAGCTGCGAATCTTCGCCGGTTTCGTCCTCCATGACCATCTGGTAATTCCGCTCCATCTGGGCTGCAAATGCTTCTGGCTCCAATGCCTTTTCAATCTTAGCGTACCAGGCCGTGTCAATGAAGGAGGGAAGATGGCTAAGGCCATAGTCCATGGCTTCCAGGGCTGTATCGATATCCAGTGATACCAGAACCCCCTTGAGGAAATGGCTGGCACTGTCTCTCTGCTCCAGGATGGTGCAGTATTCTTCGGCAATGGCGCCCAGTTCGTCCGGGCTCACCGGCTGAAGCGTATCCCGGGAAGTAACTTGGACAAAAATCTTGTCAATGAGGCCGATGTCGCTGAAGGCCAGCTCGTTGGAGGTGGAGGAGCGGGGAAGGAGCTTGATGATGTCTTCCTCATACTGCAGTTTGGCTCCGAACCAGCCAAATACGGCCGTGGAAGCAATCAGAAGGATATATAGCAGTGCCTTGTGCCCCTTAAAAAAGTGGTATATGGGCAGAAAGATTCTGTGCATATTCAGGTTCTAGGTTTTAATCATACAAAAATACGCAAAATCACCCGAATACGCAAACAGGCCCCTAATGGGGGCCTGCGGTTCCCGCGCCTCGCGTTACTCCTCTGTGCTCTAAAGTCCCAATCTCTGGACCGTTAGCCCGTTTTTTTGCCCTCAGTCGCTCTAACGTCCCAATCTCTTGACCGTCAGACAGTGTCGAGTAATCGGACTACATTGTCATATTCCATGTTTGTTACACGGGCAAGCTGGTGGATATTGCTGGAAAAGCGGTATCGTATCTGCCTGAGCAGTTCCCCTTTCTCAGAATCGATCAAAGTATATAAAGTGTCTTTTCTGAATAGGGACTGGCACAGGTCGGGGAGGGCTGATATTATGACTTGGTCTTTAAAGGATGGAAGAGCGCCTTCCCCCATTTCCAGTTTTTGTCTGGCTTTCGAAGAAGTGTTTAGGAAATAACTCATCCGCCTGGCATTTCTAAATACTTTTTCAACAGATTGAATCTCAATGTATGATTCAGGCAAAATATAACCGTCGTCACATACTAGATAATTATCCGGTACTTGAAAATTGGAATGTAAGAGTTTCTTCTGTTCTATTCTGCTGAGCGTTCCAAATGGTGTACCTTTTGCTGGAGACTCACTGAAGAAACATTTGCCCGTTCCCCATCTGTATTGCGAGGGATAAAGGCAGATTCCTGCAGCTACACAATTCATCTGAACATAAGCCAATGCTCTCTCCAGTTCCTCAGTTGATGGGTCTATCTCCCTGATATCCATTTTATTTCTCCTCAAAAACTCCCTTATTCCGTACTTGTTTTCAATATATCGTGAATAGTGTCTTTTGATTTCGTTGATAAATAGCTCGGCTTCACCTGGCCAACACTGTATTACGAAATGCAAATGATTGGACATCAATATAAACGTGAATATCTTTATGTCTCTCAAACTGGCGATTAGCGCAGTTGTGTTCATTCCGATCCGAAAATCGGCATCATCTCTGAACCAAACACTGTTTTCCAAATGTGCTGTAGTAACCAAATAATGTTTCATTCGTTTAATGTTTTATGTGTTCCAACGTCCCGTGCCTTGGACCGTTAGTACGGTTTTTGGCTCCCAGTCGCTCTAACGTCCCACTATTTGGACCGTTAGTGTGGTTTATAGAGAGCATTGCAACTGGCAATTCAGAGTGGGTGCGCTTTCGCGGCCCACTCTTAGTATGTAGGCACCCCGCAGGTTGGCTTTGAACGTGAAACGACCTAGGCGGAGCTTGTAGCCTGCCACCAGGGAAGCCGATATTCCTTTTCCGGAATAGGCAGGGACGGAGAATGTGCCCGGCGCATCGCGTTCATAGCAGTAGATGCGGTCGGCCCATTCCGGGATACTGAAGGCAGAGAATCTCAGGTAAGAAGACAAGGTCTCATTCTTGTAGCCGCCCTCCAGATAAGTTAGGAGGCCCAACGCTTTGCAGTGAACGGCTTCTCCCCGAAGGACGGAGAGCCAGGGGCCGTGGGCGAACTTGATATCGGCCCTGAGGGCGGTGCGCGGGTTTTCGTAGTTCCGGTAACGCCCGGTCAGGCGCACACACAATGCCCAAGCGGAGGCCATTTGCCAGTCCCAATTGCCGTAGGCCCGGATTTGCAGACGGCGGGGATCTACGCCGCCGACAGGCAGCAAGGAGGCATCCACCGTGACAGACAGTTTATAGGAAGGGACGGAGGAGCCGAAGCCGGATTTGCGTGCAAGGAATTGCCAACGTCCGCTTTGTAGCGCGTACCCCACGGCTAGGGCATATTCCCCGTTCTTTTTCCCACTGAAACGGCTGGGAATTATGCGCGCCTGGGCCGCCAGTTTGCCTTTTTCACCCGCCTTCCAGCGGGCCGATGCCTTCCCCGCCACCGCCCGGCTGCGGTAGGCCACTTCTGCCGTCCCGTCAACACCGCGAAGATTCAATCGGCCTTCCAGCGAGGCGGAAATGCCTTCCGCAGGTGACCACGCTACAGTGGTTCCGGCGTGACCGCATCGGCCCAGATACTCAGCATGGGCGCCGAAAATCTTGGCCAGCGTGCCCCAGGCCGATGCGCGCCAATGCATGCCGCCATGCTCATAAGCGGCCCCGCGATGCACGGAGGACGACGTATAAGACCATACGGGAGCTATTCCGGAACTGCGGCGGATGAAGGCGTCTACCGTGGAAAGGCTTTCCATCGAGAAGCCGCTCCACTGGGCCAGGCCTTCCCCATACCGCACGTTGAAATCTCCCAATACGAAACGCCCGACGCGGGTATCGGCCTCTGCATGGACTGTCCAGTCAGGACTCCGCCAAGCGCCTCCGATACGCCAGTATTCGCCGGTGACTTTGGCCTTTACGCCCACATTCTTCAAGGTGGACCTCACCAGCGCTTCGGTCCGGGTACGGATGGTATCGACAGAGCCTGGCAAGCGGCGGGACTCCAGCGACAGGAAAGGCTTCAGCGCTTCCACCGCCTCGCGGCCAAAGCCGTCCACCAGCATGAGTTCTTCCCACGAGAGGATATCTCCGCTGGTGGCACGGTAATCAGCTAAAGTCGCTATCTGATAATCGGTTAAGAGGCCTGGGCGGATGTGGTTGGAATTGATCCGCACCTTTCCCATGGCCTCCAGCCGTTGGATCCAGTCTTCGTCAATTTCCTCTTCCGAACTGGCACCTGAAAGGTACAGGGCGGCCCGGAGAATGTCGTCCTGTGCATATACTTGGGTGAAAAAAAGGGCCACCAGGACCCCGGCGAAAAAGCGTCTCATGAAACCAAGTTACCAAGTACTTTCCGGATTCAACAGAACCTGTTGATAAAATGTGTTGTTTTAGGGGGTAAATTGTGTGTTTTTTACTAATTTTGCAGTAATAAAAACACAAATCGATGGATAAGAAAGTCACTCTTCACGACAAAACTTTTAAGTTGTTCATTCCCAACGAAGAAATTGAGAAAGCCATCGATTCCGTGGCTGCCAGACTGAACCAGGATTACGCCGACGCTACGGATGAAGACCCCGTCGTCCTTCTCTGCACCCTTAACGGCGCCATTATCTTCGCGGCCGAACTCCTCAAACGCCTCCAGTTCCCCCTGATGCTCAAAGCCTGCAAACTCTCTTCCTATGCAGGAACCCAGTCCACCGGCTACATCAAGACGGAAGTTCCGCTCCCCGCCAAGCTGGAAGACCGCCGTGTCATCATTGTAGAAGACATTGTGGATACCGGCAATACCATCGTGGTCATGAAGGACCTGCTGGACGCTGCCAAGGTCAGGGATTCCAAGGTATGCACACTGCTGGTCAAGCCGGAAGTGTACAAGAAGGATGTCAAATTGGACTACGTGGCCATGGAAATTCCCAACCGCTTCATCGTGGGCTTCGGCCTGGATTATGACGAGCTGGGCCGCAACATCAAAGATATATACGTACTTGACGAATAACCATTAATTCCATGAAATACTACGTTTTATTCGGGCCTCCCGGTGCAGGTAAAGGCACCCAGGCCGGCGCCATGGTGGAGCGCTACAACCTCTGCCACCTCTCCACTGGTGAACTTCTCCGCAGCGAAATTTCCGCCGGTACCCCGCTGGGCCTGCAGGCCAAAGCCCTTATCGAAGCCGGAAATCTGGTCCCGGACGAGGTTGTGGAAGGCATGATTGAATCCAAGTTCCAGAGCGTCAAGGACGTGAAGGGCTTCCTGCTGGATGGTTTCCCCCGTACCATCGCCCAGGCCGAGGCCCTGGATGCCATGCTGGCCAAGAATGGTGAGAATGTCACCGCCTGCATCTCGCTGATGATTCCGGACCAGCTCATCCACGAGCGTATCGCCCACCGCGCCAACATTGAAGGAAGGGCCGATGACGCCCGCCCCGAGGTAGTGGAAAACCGCGTGAAGACCTACCACGACAAGACCGAACCGCTCATCGAATTCTACAAGAAGGCCGGCCGCTACCATGAAATCGACGGCGTAGGCACCATCGAAGAAGTCCGCGACCGAATCTTCTCAGAAATGGATAAATTCTAACAAAAAGGCTCGGAGTTAACTCCGGGCCTTTTTATTGGCCGATAAGCCCCGCCGCGAGTGGTCCAACGGTCCAGCGGGTGGGACGTTGGGCATGAAAACCCGGCCAAAAGTGGTCCAACGGTCCAGCGGGTGGGACGTTGGGCAGGCAGGCACGGACGGACGGGCGTGGCCTGCGAACGCAAAGCATGGAAGAAGTCTAGTTGGCGTAATCGTAATACAAAGTCTCTTCATCCAGTACCAGGAAGAGTTCCTTGGAAAAAGTAAAGCCGATCGGGTTGCAATTGTTCAGATAGAACTGATACTCTTTCCCCACTTTCAGGCCGCTCACGGCTGAGGACATCTCGTCTATGGTGCAGGGACAATTGGCCGGATGGGTTTCGTAAACCATGTAGTGGATGGCATCTCCTTCCACAGAGACTTCACAGACAAGGCCATCTTCGCTTTTGATGCCGCAGGAAGCATAGACATTCCTTCGGGTTACGCGGAGGTATCCGCCTTCGTATTTCAAAATAAGCACGGATGCGGCAGGCATCTGATGGTACTGTCCATCGGCCTTGGTCCCCAATTCTTTGTTGCATCCCGTGTGGGTAAACTCTTTGGTCTTAAATTCCAGATTATTACACCCTGCAAAGACGGTGAGGACAAACAAAAGTGTGAAGATTCTTTTCATACATCTTATAAACACACGGAACGCCAGAATACGTCATAGGAATCGCAGAAAAAAGCTCGGAAGCAACCGGGCCTTTAAAACCTACCGCTTTCCTACCTTCAACCGCTGGCCTATGGCTATGCGGTCGCTCTTGAGGTTGTTCCAGCTCTTGAGCTGGCGCACGGTGGTGTGGTACTTGCGGGCTATCTTGCCCAGGTTGTCGCCGGATTTTACCTTGTAGTACACCCATTGGGGAGTGGCCGAAGGGCGGGCGGTCTGGACGGGGCGGCCGTTCACGGTTTCGCGGCCATCCTGCACCTTGGTGGCGAAGAGGACATCGGCCTTGTAGCGATAAATGCTGTCCTGCATGTCCAGGAAAGCCGTGCTGTAGTTGAAGGGCAGGCGGATTACCTCGTCGGAGTGGGCGCCGGGGACAATATCGTTGTAGTACTGGGGATTGAGGTCGCGGACATCGGCCAGGGGAATGCCCAGCACTTCACTGATCTGGCTGAAATGCAGATTCTTGTGGATGTGGAAGGTGTCTACATACGTGGGGAGCGACATGGGCGCGGGCTTAATGCCGTACTCGTTGGCATAACGGAAAGCGTACATGGCGCCCACCATGGCCGGCACATAGCCGCGGGTCTCGCGGGGAAGGTATTCGTAGATGCTCCAGAAATCCCTTTTGCCGCCGGCACGCTTGATGGCTTTATTTACGTTGCCGGAACCGCAGTTGTAGGAAGAAATGGCCAGGGACCAGTCGCCGAAGATACGGTAGGCATCCTTGAAATAGCGGGCGGCCGCATCCATGGAAGCGATGGGATCCATGCGCTCGTCGGCATAGGAATCGATGCGCAGGCCATAACTGAGGGCCGTGCGGTACATGAACTGCCACATGCCTTTGGCGCCCACGCGGGATTCGGCCCGGGGGTTGAAGGCGCTCTCGATAATGGCTACATATTTGAGTTCCAGGGGAATATCGTAGCGGCGGAAGGTCTCTTCAATAAGGGGGAAATAGTACTGGGACAGGCCCATCATCTCCGACATCTTGGCAGGCATCTTCTCCGAGTACAGCACCATATAGTTCTTGACCGTCTCGTTGAAGGGGAGGGTGATGAAGGAATTCATCTCTTCCAGCCGGCGCATGAGCACAGTATCTGGCACGTCGGTTGTGAAAACCACGGAGTCCATGTCGTACTGCTCGCGGCCGGGAATGCGGGACTGCCGATGCATGTACCACTGGCTAAGCAGGGTGTCGGTACTGGCCGATGTGTAGTCTTCCAGCCCGTAGGAAACCTTGTTCTCGTTCTCGCCGGAGAGCTCTTCCTCAATGAATTCGCGGTCAATGGCATCGGCCTTGTATGCGGCCACTTCTTCCTCCAGGACGGCAATCTTTTTCAGAAGCTCCTCGTTCTCTTTCTGAAGGTCCTTCTTGCTCTTGCGGCTCTGGGGAGTGGCCGGAAGGGCAATGATAAGAATACTGCAAACTATTAATACTAACTTTTTCATTTCTTAAAACTTAAAGCCGACGGACATGCCCACGGCCGGGGGAGCCAGCGCATAGTCTCCCATGGGAATGACGGAGGGAGAGACCTTCATGCTAATCTCGTCGTTTACCTCGAAATCCTGCATGTAGGCAAAAACGTTGGCATCGATGACTTGTAATAGATAGGAAATGGCCGTTGCCAGGATGGAATAGTCCCTCATGCGCCGATAAGCGTCCCTGTAGTATTTGGCGTTCTCGGCACTCTGGGGCGGCTTTTCCACATCGGGATCGTCCGACGTGGCCTGGTCGTAGGTGCGTTTCCATCGCTGGTACTGCGTGTGGTTGTCTACCACAAAATGGATGCTGCCGGCCATGAGGCCCCAGTACAGAGGCACCTTCCAGAATTCTCCGTTGTACAGCTGCCCCAGGCCAGGAAGCAGCAGGGAATACACCGTGGATTTGGCCGGGTTGGGATGCCTTCCGGCCTCGTCGTAGCATACGGCTCCGTCCATGAGCGAACCCCAATAGACCAGCCCGGCGCCCACATAGGACAGCGTCCGGTAAGTCTTGTACTTCTCTTCTCCGGTATTCTGGTACAATTGGTTAAAGTGAACGCCGCCATAGATGCCGGCGCCAATTCCGCCATAGATAATGGGCAGTTTCCAATACTGCTTGTGGTAGATTTGGGTACCGCCCACCAGAACGGCCGAACCTATGGTGAGGTTCTTGAGGGAAGCCGTCCTTTTATGGGCCAGGCCTCCGAAATACTCCTTGAAGCTGAAGAGCTGACTGGTGTCGGTCTTGGATTTCTCGGTGGTGTCGGCGTAGGTCTGGGTGAAGGCGTCGCGCTTGAACTGGTCGTCCCTGTATTGGGCCGACAAGGAAAGGGTGGCCAGAAGGCACCCCGCAAGCACTATGAGCCTTCTGAAATTCATCTCTGGTCCAGCGCCTTCATGAATTCTTCCATCTGGGCATCAGAGTCGAATTTGATGGTGAGGACACCTTTTCCCTCACGGTTGCGCCGCAGGGAGATATTCTCTCCAAAATACTTGCCCACATTCTCCAGCAGCCGGTAATACATCTCCGGCAACGTGCCCGGATCCTCTTTTTCCTTGGAGGAAGGCTGTTTGTCCAGAGCCTTCACCTTCTCTTCCAGCTGGCGTACGGAAAGGCCTCCTTTTACTATAAGGTCGCACAGGAGTTCCTGGGTGGCGGGGTCTTCCACCGCCAGGAGCACCTTGGCGTGGCCGACGCTTACCAGACCTACCTTAAGGTCGTGCTGGACCTTGGCGGGAAGTTTGAGAAGACGCAGCTGGTTGGCCACGGAAGCGCGCTTTTTGCCCACGCGGTCGGCCATCTGCTCCTGGGTGAGCCGGCATTCCTCCATAAGGCGCTGATAGCTCATGGCCACCTCGATGGGGTCCAGGTTCTCGCGCTGGATATTCTCTACGATGGCCATTTCCAGCATGCCCTGCTCGGAGGCGTCGCGGATGTAGGCGGGAACCATGTCCATACCGGCCATGATGGAGGCACGGTAACGGCGTTCGCCGCTGATAATCTGGTATTTGTCGCCTTTCCGGCGCACCGTGATGGGCTGGATAAGGCCGAAGGTGCGGATGCTCTCACAAAGCTCCTGCATGGCCTCGTTGTCGAAGCTCATGCGGGGCTGGTAGGGATTGGGTTCAATGAGGCCGACGGGAATGCGGAGCACGTCGGAGGTATCCTGCGGTTTGGTTTCGGCCGATACCACCTGCTTGTTAATGTAACCTACCGGTTTGCGCAGTTCGGAGAGGTCTTCTCCTCCCAGGAGGGCACCCAGGCCCTTACCCAGGCGGGACGGATTATTCGCCATCTTTATTCTTGTCTAAGACTTCCTTTGCCAGATTGAGGTAGTTGGAAGTACCGTTGTTCATTACGTCGTACAGGATGATGGGCTTGCCGTAGGACGGGGCCTCGCTCAGGCGGATGCTGCGCTGGATTACAGTGTTGAACACCATATCCTTGAAATGTTCCCGCAGCTGGGCCACCACCTGGTTATGCACCTTGGTGCGGCCGTCGAACATGGTGACCACGAAGCCCTCGATGGTAAGGGCGGGGTTGATGTCCTTCTGCACCAGACGGATGGTCTGGATGAGCTTGGCCAGGCCTTCCAGTGCGAAGAATTCCGGCTGCACGGGAATCATGACGGAATCGGCCGCGGTGAGGCAGTTCACCGTAATGAGGCCCAGGGAAGGAGAGCAGTCCAGAATAATGTAGTCGTACTGGTCCTTGATGGGCGCAAGGGCCTTCTTGAGGATGGATTCCCGCTCCGGGGTTTCCAGGAGCTCGATCTCGGCACCCACCAGATTGATGTGGGAGGGAATCATGTGCAGCTTGGGAAGCTCGGTCTGGATGAGGGCATCCGTGGCGGCAATTTTGCCGATTAGAATCTCGTACAGGGTGCGGTGTTCCTCGTTCTCGGGGTCGAAGTTCAGGCCCGAGGTGGTATTGGCCTGAGGGTCTGCGTCTATGACCAGGACGTTCTTTTCCAGGACGGCCAGGGAGGCGGCCAGGTTGATGGCCGTGGTGGTTTTGCCCACACCGCCTTTCTGATTGGCTATAGCTATGATTTTGCCCATAATACTGTCTTTTGTGTTTCTGAACCCCGAAGGGGTAAGAATCTGTTAAGCTTACAAAAGTAATAAAATTATCCGGAAAACTGAAGTATTGTTCCACAAAGTTCCACATCTTTTTATTACAGGAATTTTTCCTATCTTTGTATGATTATGAGCTGTACGCGTTACATACAGGTAATCCTTCCCCTTAAGCTGGATTGGGAGCCCTATTACTATGTCCCTGATGGCCTTGAGGTTAAGATGGGAGACCGCGTACGGGTCATTTTTGCCAATGCCTTCTATGTGGCTGCGGTAAGTGCCGTGGACGTTGAGCCCACTCTGGATCCCGCCCGCATTGTGCCCATAGAGGCCTTAGAGCAAGACCTTCCTCCCATTACCCCGGAAGAAATAGAGTTTTGGCGAAGAGTGGCCGATTATTACCTCTGTGCCCTGGGAGAAGTGTACAAGGCGGCATATCCCCAGATGAAGAACCACAAGTCCCGTCTTGCCCTTCCTGCCAGGCAGGAACCGTCGGCCGGCTTTGCGCTTACTCCGGATCAGGAAATTGCGGCCGATGCCATCCGCACCGGCTTCACCGCGGGAAAAACCGTGCTGCTCACTGGCGGACCCGGCAAGACTGATATCTATCTGAAACTGGCTCTGGAAACGCTCAGGGCAGGCCGAAGCGTCCTTTACCTTCTTCCGGAAATTGCCTTCTCCGGTCAACTCGTGAGCTCAATCCAACAAGTGATACCGTCCGTCCTCCTTTATCACAGCGGCCTCACTCCCGGCAAACGCAAACTGGTGGCCGAAGCCCTCAGAAAAGGGGAGGCCAACCTGGTTCTGGGCACCCGCAGCGCCCTTTTCCTCCCACACCATGCCCTGGGGCTCATCATTGTGGACGAAGAACAGGACCCTTCCTTCAAACAGGATTCTCCCGCGCCCCGCTACCATGCCCGGGAAAGCGCCATTATGCTGGCTCAGATTCACGGAGCGCATGTGCTGCTGGGCAGTGCCACGCCTTCGCTGGAGTCCGTCTATAACGCAGATTGCGGCCGATTTGCAAAAGTTGATTTAAAGGAACGCTTGATTACAAATAAGCAGCCTCTGGACATTATTGACATGGGGGCCGAATACCGCAAGAAAGGCATGGCTGGCAGCTTCTCCCTTAAGCTTCTGGAGCAGATTCAGCAGACGCTGAGTGCCGGTGAGCAGGTGGTCCTGATTGGCCCCAGACGCATATACGCCGGAGGAAAGAAGATGGAAGACGAAGTGCTGGAATACTGCCCCGCGGCCCGCATCGCCCGCCTGGACGGCACGGCCGATGACCAGGCAGAAACCCTTCGTTCCTTTTCTAAAGGAGAATTTGATATCCTTCTTGGTAACTCAATGGTTACCAGAGGATTTGAAAGTGATAAACTGGGCCTGGTAGCCCTAGTTGCCGCCGACGGAATCCTTTCCAGGCAGGACTTCAGGGCCGATGAAAGGTCCCTTCAGATTCTGGAACAGTTCCGGGGCCGGTGCCGCCGCATGGTTATTCAGACCCGGGAACCCCGGCACCCGGTTTTTTCCGGTCTGCAGGATGTGGGAGACGCTGTTTCCAGAATGCTGGAAGAGCGCCGTGCCGCCGGTTATCCGCCCTTTACCCGCATGGTTAAACTGCTGGTGAGGGACGCCAACGAAAAACGCCTGGAATACCTTTCCCGGGAACTGGCAGGGGAGTTGACAAAGGTGAGCGTTCCCGTGGAAGGACCCTATCCGGTGGGTCCCATGCGGGAAGTCCGGATGCTCCTTCCCCGTGACAAGGCGTTGAAGTCCCGTAAACAGGCTATCGGCCACACTATAACAGCCTTTGAACAAGCCCGCAAGTATACGGGCCATATTGCCATAGACGTAGACCCCGCATGAACCTGAAACCTTATATATTCTTGATATCCATGGCTCTTGTGGCCTGCAACAAATCGCTGGAATCCCGTCTGGACGGTATTCTGAGGCCGATTTTCCCGGAAGGGGAACCCGGCGCCGCCGTGATGGTAATGAAAGGGGACGAAATCCTGTACGACAAAGGATTTGGACTAGCCAGACTAGATGAAATTCCCCGGAGGGAAATTGGTTTTTCGGGCACCGTCCCGAAAAATAATTTCCCGGAGGGTGATATGATAGACGGAGATACTCCTTTCAATATTGCCTCCGTTTCCAAGCAGTTTACTGCCGTTGCTGTCCTGCAGTTAGTACAGGAAGGAAAAATCGGCCTGGAAGACCCTATAGCCAATTATTTCCCGGAATTCGAGAGCGATATCTGGAAAGAGATTGCCATCAAGCACTTGCTGAGCCACAGCTCCGGCGTGCCGGACGAAAGAGGCTATCTTACACGGGAACAGAAGATTCACGGAGACGAGGCCCTGGCCACGGAATACCTGAAGACGCTGGACCACCGCAGCTTTGCCCCCGGCACCGCGTACGAATACATTAACCCCACCTTCGTGCTGTTGGGTTATCTGGTGGAAAGGGTTAGCGGAGAAGCGTTTACCGAATACGTTCAGAAGCATATCTTCGGCCCGGCCGGCATGGATAATACCTCTTATTTTGACCGCAACAACGAGGATCCGGAAGCCGCCCACGGCTACGAATATGCCGATGTTGAAGATATGCCTGAAGAACGGACGGCAGGGGAGACGGCGGAAGGCCCCAAGGACTGGTACGAATACGATTTCGGCGAGGAAACCTTCTTCGCCACCAGGCCTGACGGCGGCATATACACCTCCACCCACGAGTTCGTGAAATGGGAAAAGGCCCTTCGCAGCGGCACCGTCCTGGACAAAGAACTGCTTCAGCAGGCCTGGACACCCCAGACCCTGGTGACCGGCAGCCCCTGGAGCGATTACCAGAACCGCCCCAATACCTGGTACGGCTACGGCTGGTTCATAGAACCGGCCACAGAGAGCTCTCCGTTAAGGATTTACCACACCGGCGACAACGGCGGTTTCAAGATTATGGCCGCCCGCTATCCGGAGCAGGACCTGCTGATTCTGGTCTTTGCCAACCGGGCCGACTGGGACCGCTATGAGCTGTTAATAGAATTGGAAAAAGAAATAATAGGAAAGGAATGAAACCAAAGTTCTGCATCATTTTGGCTGGTTTGCTGGCCCTGACGGCGTGCAAGCAGGAGTTGCTCTTCCTGCCGGAAACGTTCCAGTCGCCGGTAGCTGAATGCCTGGGAGACCAGACCGAAGTCTCCATGGTTTTCTCCCCGGAAGCCGGCTCTGCCACGCTGAGTTTCCAGTCCAGCCAGGCCTGGACCGCATCCTTTGTGAACGACCGTGCCTGGGAATGGTGCTCCATCCCCGTAGCTGGCGGCCGGAAAGGTACGGCCACCCTGCAGGTGGACGTCAAGAAGAACGAAGGATACGATGAACGTTCGGCCTCCATCCTGCTTATTTGCGGGGAAGTGCGGCGGACCCTTGTGGTAACGCAGAAACAGCGGGATGCCCTGCTGCTCTCGCCGGGACTGGTGGAACTGCCGCAGGAAGGCGGAACCTTCAGCATCGAGCTCAAATCCAATATCGACTATCAGCTCACGATGCCCGGCGAATTCTCCTGGCTGCACCAGGAGAGCACCAAAGGCCTGATCACGGCCACTGTTACTTTCCGGGCCGATGCCAACGACAATGTGCTGCCGCGTTACGCGACGGTGCTGGTGAGCAGCAGCCTGGGCCGCGAAGGTGTGGCTGTCTTCCAGCATGGAGAGGACCCTGCCCTGGTGCTGGGCTCACGGTCTGTAGAAATGCCGGCCGGCGGCGGCACCTTCGAGGTTCAGATTACCAGCAACCTGGACGTGGAAATTGCCGGCGAGCCCGAATCCTGCGACTGGGTGGAAGAAGTGAAGACCAAGACGCTTTCCACGCAAACCTACTGTTTCTCCGTATCGGCCAACGATGCCGGAGAAATCCGGGAAATGGACCTCGTTTTCAGTAATGCGCAGTTTGAACTGTCCGATTCCGTGCATGTGCGGCAGGCAGCCTACCAGCCCGGTTTCTCCTTCAGTACCAGCCAGAAGGAAGTGAAGGCTCCGGTGCTGGACAATCAAACAACAGGGGCATGGATTTACTGGGGAGACGGTGCGTTTGAGCCCTATTCAGAAGGCCTTACCCACAGCTACGCAAAAGCCGGCTCCCACACCGTCCGGGTAGAAGGCCAGAAGATGCCCCCTCTCAAGATTACCGCACCCGAAGACGGAATGGTCATTGACTTCCGTGGACTGAAAGAAAAGGAGGTGACAGAATGAAACGGTATCTATTGCTAAGCATAGCCCTGATGGCTGCGCTGTTCGCGGCCAGGGCCGAAAAAGTGACCCGGCAGCAGGCGGCTGCAGTGGCAGAGCGTTTTCTGAGTGCAGAGGATCCGGCAACAAAAGCCTCGCGGGGCACCCTTCATTTGACGGGCACGTGGCCGCAGGCTAAGACCAAAGCCACTACAGAAGAGCCTTCGCTCTATATCTTCGGGCGCGATGGGGGTGGTTATGTAATTGTAGCAGCCGACGATGTGTCGCTGCCGGTTATCGGCTATTCCACCACGGGATACCTCCGACTGGAAGATATGCCGTCCAACGTACACCATATGCTGGACTGGCATGCGTCCATGATTGCTTATGCCCGAAAAATGGGCCAGAAAGCCGATGCGGCCACAAAGGCGCAATGGCTGGCGGCCGACAACCCGGAGGATGGCGTAAAACTGGAAACAGCCCTTTGGAACCAGTATGCTCCGTATAACAATCTGGCTCCTAAGCTGGATGGAAAGGAATGTCCGATTGGCTGTGTTGCCACGGCTATTGGCATTATCATGCGATACCATCAATGGCCGGAGAAAGGAACCGGAAAGCTGCCGGATTATTACTGGGAGGACGGCCATATTACGGTGGAAGGGCATGCATTGGGCCACACCTATGACTGGAGCCAGATGCCGCTGAAATATGAGAACGGCAAATACACGGAGGAACAAGGGGCGCAGGTTGCGCAGTTGCTCTACGATGTGGCCGTGATGTCCAGGATGCAGTTCAATCCTGCAGGCTCTGGTGCCGAATGTTATGACCCCCTTAAACTGGCCACCTATTTTGGATATGACAAGCAAATGCGCTATGAGGATTGGGATTATTATAAGATGGATGTATGGGAGAAGATGATTCGGGACGAGATTGACGCGAGCCGTCCTGTCTTTTATGGGGGTACCAACGATGTCGAAGGGCATGCTTTCGTGGTGGACGGTTATAAAGGTAATTTTTTCAGTCTCAATTATGGCTGGTCCGGTTACTATAACAATTACTATCTGCTCAAACCCTCCGTCCCGCTTGACAAAGACGCTGCTACCGAGTTCTGCGATTGGGAAGGAATGGTTACCCACATTTATCCGGACCGGGGTGGGGAAGCGCATATAACTCTTTATGACGATCATCTGGTGCCCTTCCCCTGGGATTTCCGGAGTAAGTCATTCCCGGTTGGCAACCGAGAGTTAAATTGTTTCACTTCGGATTTGAATCCGGCCAATCTTTGTCTGAGATTCGCCCTGTATGACAAGGATGGGCAATTCAAGGAAACTACCACCGATTCGGTAATGGTAAGTACGAGTACGAATTTTCCGTACATTCCGGAACTGACCTGCAATATAACTTGTGCGATTGAGGACGGCGACTGCCTGAAGTTATCCTGGTTCTTGGACGGGCAATGGGAACCTCTTCTCCAGTCCAGTAATGCCTATCTGGTATTTCACCCGGGACAGAAGATAGCTGATATGATTTCCATTGGCTATTTCCTGGAGGATTCCGCAGATCCGGAAATGGCGGTCGTGCCCTGTTTTTCGCTGAGCGGCGTCAAGGACATCTACTGGGAGGTATGGTCCCAGGACCTTGGGGCGTTGCTGTCTACAAGCAAGACGGACAATGATTATAGCGAGTATGGTGAAAGGCAGTACAAGAAGACCGTACACTGGGACCGGAAGACCGACGAATACCGCTCTGTCTTCCACTATCCCGCTGGCACTTACCGCATCTTCCTGCGCAACTTTGACGAGGAAATGACCCTGTTTGTGAAACTATAATACAAATTCAACTATAAACTAAAACCCAACATTTATGACAAACCAAGAGTATTTCTACTCCATGCTTCCCAAGGAAGAGTTTGAGAGAATCCCTTACCTTCCTACCATGGGTAAGTTCGTTGACTGGTTTACCAAGGAATATGCCGCCAATCCGGCCATTTCCGACCAGACCAATACCATTACCTATCAGGAGCTGGGAGAGAGAGTGGCCCGCCGCCGCGCCTTTATCCAGGGACTGGGCCTGCCCAAGGGCGCCCACATCGCCATCTTCGACCGCAACAGCCAGGATGCCATCGAGCTATTCCTGGCCGTCACCAGCGCCGGTTATGTGGCCATGAACTTCCCGGCCTCCCTGCCGGAAATGGCCGTTGTGGGCTGCTGCATGAAGTTTGACATTGCCGCCATCTTCGTCCGCGAGGAATTCATGCCCCTCACCGCCAAGATTCAGGGCACCAAGGTGCTTCCTGCCGCATCCATGGCCGAGACGGGCGTTCCGTCGGCCGATATTGACCCCGACAGTCCCGCCGCCATCTTCTTCACCGGCGGTACCACCGGAGCCCCCAAGGGTGCCGTCCTGAGCCACAGGGCCCTCATGAGAGGCAACTACAACGCCATCTTCAAGCCTGGCAAGGTGATCGGCGTACACCGTTATCTGGCCCTGCTGCCGCTGAGCCACGTATTCGGCCTCATTGCCGGCACCATGGGCTGCTTCTACACCGGCAACCTCATCTTCACCTGCGAAGACATGAAGGCCGCTGTGGGCAAGCTGCCGATGATCAAACCCACCATCCTGGTCATTGTGCCGGGCATTTGCGACATCCTCGCAGGCCTTGTCAAGATGTACGGTCCCCAGTTCCTGGGCGGCCAGCTGCGCATGATCATCTCCGGCGCCGCCAACGTGCCGCCGCGTCTGGTGGACATCTTCACCAAGCTGGGCGTGGAATTCTGCTTCGGCTACGGCCTTACGGAAACCGCCAACCTCACCAGCGCCAACGCCGACGCCGTGAGAAAGCCCACCTCCATCGGCCGCATCTATCCCGGTCAGGAGACCAAGATCGTGGACGGCGAGCTCTGGGTAAAGGGCGACAACGTGTTCTCCGGCTACTACAAAGATCCCGAGAAGACGGCCGAAGCCCTCACGGAAGACGGCTGGCTGCGTACCGGCGACCTCTGCCGCTTTGACGAGGAAGGCTTCCTGTACATCACCGGCCGCATCAAGAACCTGATTGTGCTGGCCAACGGCGAAAACGTGAGCCCCGAGGCCCTGGAAGAGCCCTTCTATGCCGATCCTTGCGTGCGCGACGCCATGGTGAAGGAAGACGAACTCAATGGTTCCCAGGTGATTGCCGTGGAGATTCTGCCGCTGATGCCCGCTTTTGAAGGAAAGCCGTTCGAAGAGGTGGAAGCCTATATGAAGAACCTGGTGGACAAGATTAACGCCACCCTGCCCACTACCCATCAGATCCGTAAAGTAACGGTGCGTACGGAAGACTTCAAGCGTACCGGCAGCATGAAGGTGTCCCGCGTATGACCAGAGAAGAAGTGTTCGCCGGCCTCAAGGAAGTGCTGAGCGTAATCCGTCCCAAGACGGACCTGACCAGTGTGAATTTCGATACCGAGCTCGTCCGCGGGCTCGGCATCGACTCGCTTTCCATGATGCTCCTGGCCCTGGCCACGGAGGAGAAATTCGGTATGAAATTCCCCGACGGACAGGCTTTTCCTGTAACCGTCGGGGAAGTGTGTGATCTGGTGCTGAAGCTGCGCGCTTAGAGCTCTTCGGCCCGGATTTCCTTTACATAACTGCGGCGGCGCTGATAAGGCTGCGGGTCGTAGTCCCCGAAGAGGGTCTGCACCTTGGTATTGTCTTCGAGCTGCGGGTTCATTAACAACCGCTTGATTCCCAGGCGGTTGTAATTTTCATGCAAGTACTTGAGCATGAGCAGGGAAGCGCCCTTGGCCTGGTACTCCGGCAGAACGCCAATCAGGAGGCCTTCGGCAATGTGGTTCTTCTTGGCGTTGAGCAGCGGCAGAATGTGGATCCAGCCGAAGGGGAGGATTCGGCCCTTGGCCTTGCGCACGCCGGCGCTTATGTGGGGGCAGGTAACCGTGAAGGCCACCAGTTCGTCCTTTTCGTTCACTACGAAAGCCACCAGGTCTTTGTCCAGGACGGGAACATACTGGCGCACGTAGCCGTCTATCTGCTTTTCCGAGAGCTTGGTGTACTCGTACAGCGGTGCAAAGGCATCGTTAAGCACATGGAACATCTCCCGGCCGCGCTTGGCCATCTGCTTGAGCGTACGGGCCGTATAAATGTGCACGCCGAAGCGTTTCTCTACCAGTTCCGTGTACTGGAACATGGGAGGAAGCTCGCCGGAGAAATCAATGTAACGCTGGGTCCAGTCGGCATCCTTGCGGAAGCCCATGCGTTCCAGGTATTCGGCGTAATAGGGATAGTTGTAGATGACGGTGAAGGGGCTTTCTTTCTCGAATCCTTCTACCAGCAGGCCCTCGCGGTCCATGTCCGTAAAGCCCAGGGGGCCTTTGATCTGGGTGGCGCCGCGCTTGGCACCCCACACCATGACGGTATTGATGAGCAACTGGGCCACTTCGAAGTCTTCGATGAAATCTATCCAGCCGAAGCGAACGGTAATTTCGCCGAATTTCTGGTTGGCTTTGTGGTTCATGATGGCGGCCACACGGCCCACGATTTTCTTGCCCTGACAGGCCAGGAAAAGCTCCTTGTCGCAGAATTCGAGGGACGGGTTGTCCGGGCCCAGGGAATTGAATTCGTCGCTTTCAAAGGCGGGGACGTAGTTTTCGCAGTCTTTGTAAAGATCCAGCGGGAAGCGGATAAAGGCTTTGAGCAGTTTTTTCCCCTGTACGGGGACAATGGTAGTTTCAGGTTTCATTCTCGCACGTTAATCAGGGCAAATATAGTAATAATTGTAAAAAATAAGTACCTTTATTCTTCAAAACAGCAAGCATTTAGAATGATAAGAAAATACTGTCTGGTTATTTGTTCGCTGCTTCTGCTGTGCGCAGGAGCCGATGCACGGCATATTTACGTACGCAGGAGCGGCCAATTGCAGAACGCCATTGACAAGGCGGCCGATGGAGATACCCTGGTGTTGCGCAAGCGCGTGTACCGTTTACGGAAGCCGCTGGTGATAGAAGGGAAGAAGGACGTGGTAATTCTGGGAGAAGGGGCGCGCCTTAGCGGCGGCGTCCGTATTCCCCGCTGGCGAATCCACAGGGCCCGCGGTTATGCCAAGGGCGTAAAGACGGTGAACCTGGGCCGATACGCCATCGGCCCCATTGTGCAGAAAGGCGACCCTCATCTCACGGGGCCGTCGTGGTCGGAATTGTTTGCCGACGGCGTGCCGATGCACCTGAGCGAATGGCCCGACGGCGCACCGCTTCCCCTGGATACCGTGCTGGTTCCCGGGAAGGGCTACATCCGCCCGGAGGAAGGGGAGGGCTTCGGAGTTATCGGCTTCCGGGACAACCGCCCGCTGGAATGGAAGAATCCCCAACTGGCATGGCTGTGGGGCTGTTTCCGCTTCGGCTGGACCACCGAAATGGTTCCCATTACCCATATCGGCGCCGACAAAACCCTGGAAATCGGCGCTCTTACCAATTACGGATTCGGCCGGCAGCCGGGTGAACAGTTCCAGCGCTGGAAAATCCTGAATGTACCTGAAGAGGTGACATCGGCCGGAGAATATGCATTGGATGCCGAAAGCAAACGCGCCTGGATGATGCTTCCGAAGGGAACGCGCGAAGTGGAAATGAGCCTGATGTCAGAGCCGCTGGTGCAGATGAACGGCTGTAGCGGCGTGGTGATTTCCGGCCTGGAGTTCTCCTGCTCCCGCGGAGACGCCGTAGTAATGACGGATTGCCGTGAAAGCCGCATTCAGGAGTGCCGTATTCACGGAATGGGGCATGTGGCGGTAAAGATTGACTCTGCCTGCCGTCACAGCGGCGTTTCGCGTTGCGAACTATACGACCTGGGTGCCGGCGCCGTGGAGCTGGATGGGGGAGACCGGCGCAACATTGTGCGGGGCGATAATTATGTGGAGAATTGTATCATCCACAATTTCAACCGCATTGAGTTGCAATTCCGGGTTGGCGTTGCCATGAAGGGACTGGGTAACCGGATTTCCGGCTGCGAATTCTATCATTCGGCCACCATGGCCATCCTGATGCTGGGAAACGACCAGACGGTGGAGTATAACAATGTCCATCACGTATGTCTGGATATTGAAGACAACGGGGCGCTCTATTACGGGCGCGATCCCTCCATGCGCGGAAGCGTCATCCGCGGGAATTATTTCCACGATATCGAGGTCCCGTTCAATGTGCGCGCCGTTTATCACGACGACGGCTCAGGCGCGGCGGAGGTGTACGGAAATGTGTTCCAGAACATTACATCACCGCCCGTGCAGATGGGCGGAGGCAGCGATATCCGTTACCACGACAACATTTTCATGGACCTGCCCTGCGCGGCTGTAAAAACCGACGGCCGGCTTAAAACCTGGGGGGCCGACCGGCTTATTGCGCACCGCCAGAATGTGGCCAAGGTAGACGGCCCCGCCTTCCGGGCACACTATCCGGAATTTGCCTCCTACTACGAGGGAGACCCTGCTGAACCGCAGCGCAATGAATTCATCCGCAATGTATTATACAATTGCCGCTGGGCCTTCGAGAAGGTGGTATGGAGCGACCATATTTATAACGACGACATCAGCGGAAAGGCCAATTTCATCGACCACATGAGCGACAACTGGAAAACCACCGAGAACCCCGGTTTTGTGGATCCTGCCAACCCGCTCAAAGGATTTGTAGCCCATCCGGCCCTACTGGATGTCATCCCCGGCTTTATCCTACCCGATCTGAGCCTTATCCCGCCCACATCGGACCTGGCCGGCAAGAACTTCGACGGGGCCTATGGCTCAGGAAATCAATTCAGCGGCATTAACATGGGCGTGGCCGATGAGGCGCATACCCCTGCGGGAAACCATTAGCTATAGCAGGGGAGACCAGGAAAAAGCAATGCGGGAAGGTTTTTCGCCGCCGGTGTAGGTGCTCCATTTAAGCTTTCCCTCCTTGGAGAAGCAATAGACCTTGCCCGGGGTTACGCCGTCGCGGGCGTCCGTCACCAGAATATCACGGGTTTTGGGGCAGACGGCAATGCCGTAGGGGTTTTGGATCTCCTGATCGGTTCCGTCGGTGATAAAGTTATCGGTAACCACCTCATGGGTCCTGACATCCACTATGGAATAGTTGATTTCGCTGCTCTGGGTATAGTAGTTGAAGACGTTGCTCACTACATAGAGAGAATCGCCGCAGAGGGCCATGTCGGTGCAGGGCAGCTGGTCCAGCACGTCGTCAATGGAATTGTCATCCGTTCTGATGGCGGAAACCATTGAAGGGATGTCGTAATGGTCACCGAGGCTCGATACCCAGATTTTACCGTAGCCGTCCGCTTCCATCCGTTGAAGGTTCGGCGCCACCTCTATCTTCTGGACTTCCCGGAAGAAATGCAGGTCCACCACCGAGACCGTGTTGTCGTAGTTGGGCACGCGGCAAGAGCCCGAATTGGCAACATAAAGATATTCGCCGACGATAGCCATTTCTTCGGGCTGATAGCCCACGGCGCAGGAATCTATTACATCAACCGAGTTGGTGTCAATCTTGGCCACATAACCCAGCGGCGCATCGGGGTCAAGCTCCACCGGACAGTTATATGAGCTCACATACACATAATCGTCCTTACAGGCAAAGGACCGGCAGTTCTTAATAGGAATCTGGTCTATATGCCAGCCTGTCCGGATGTCAATCACCTCCACCACGTTGGAACCGCTTGCCGCTATATAGAGCCTGGTGCCATAGACGACCATATCGTTGCCTGCGTTGCCGATGCCCGACATTCCTTCGGGGTTACGCTCGGGAAAGATATCCTTATAATAAATGCCGGTGGCGTAGCCGTAAAAGTCCAGCGAACACTCGTCGTTTCCCTCATTGAGGAGGTAGAACCCATGGATGCTTCTGGTGGAGCCTGCGCCCACAAGGGAAAGGCGGTTACAGCCTACAATGGACAAAATCAAGAATGCAATGCAAGCGGATTTGAGCCAGTTCATACGTGTTCTTTTGGTAAAAATCGGCACAAATATACAAATTATCTGTATATGACCAGTAGGGGTGTTCGACGCAGGCTTGATATTTGTTGAAATATGCCACCGGATTCTATTCCGCAACTAAATGACCCTTGGCAACCGCAGATCCCTCATCTGGCGCTTCGGCAAAGCGCATTTGCTAATCGGCGCCGTGTATAACCTGTTTTGCGCCGGGCTTCTTGCCCAGGGGATATCGTATGCCTTCTTTGTAGATTCCTTTATCCTGAAGGCTTTGCTTACAGCCATAACCCTGTATCTGGAAAAGCAGTTCCGGGACCGGGACGCCATTTTCTTCTATATCAATCTGGGGCTTTCACGCCTGAAACTGCAGGTAGCTGTGGTTGTGGCCGATTTCCTGGCGCTGGCCATCTTGCTCACATCTGTCCTTCTCATCTATGGATAAGCACCGGCTCATAGTGGACAGCGTGGTGGTCCGTTTCGGGGAGAAGACGGTCCTTAGCGGCGGGTATATCACCTCCGAGACGGGAATGGTGACAGGCCTGCTGGGCCGGAACGGTGCCGGCAAGTCCTGCATGTTCCGGGCACTGATGGGTGGCCTAAGGGTAGAGAATGTGATGGTGAGCATAGACGGGAAGCCCGTGAACCGGCTGCTTATCGGCCTTTCCATCAAGTATTTGCCACAAGGTCGACTGATTCCGGAAGGAATGAAACTGCACCGCGCTTTTGACCTGTACGGCGTGAACTACTGGTCCTTTGTGAACCGGTTTCCCAAATATTCCCACTATCACGATTCATCCATCTGGGAACTCTCCGGCGGCGAAGCCCGCCTGGCCGAACTATATCTGGTGCTGCACAGCGACGCTCCCTTCTACATTCTGGATGAACCCTTTACACAAGTTGATCCTGTGAACATCGAGGAGGTCAAGGCAATGATCCGGGAGCGTGCCAGGGACCACGGCATCATTATTACCGACCATAACTACGACGCCATCTCCTCCATTGCCGACAACCTCTTCGTGATTGCCGACGGCTACACCAACCTAGTCCGTAGACGTGAAGACCTCGTGAGGCACGGGTATTTAAGGGCCGAGTAATAATACAAAAAGCAGGCTTTTGGCCTGCTAGTTTGGTGGTGCTGGAACCTTAGCGTTCCGTTTCCTGGAGTAGTTAATGGTTTCCTTTTAACTGATGCAACTATCGAACAATTAATGATTTATATCCAATAGAGTGTCTCCTGATTTCGTTTGGTTTTCCCGGGTTTACCCGAAAAGTGTGAACAAAAGTGTGAATAGAAAACTACATAATCGTGTATTTAGATATCCTTTAGGATAGTGTTAGAGAAAAGAAAGATTGTGTAAAATATAGTTGACAAATTGGTATAATAATATACTTTTGTTGCGGTGAAACGAAATAATAAATGTAAAACAGCCAAAAGAAAAGCTGTAGTTCGCATGTGGTTGCTTTGTGGCCGAGTATAATATTTGCTATATTTGCCAAAATTGATAATATGAAAGACTTACTCCGCTATCTTCTTGCTGCGCTGGCAATAATGAGTATGGTATCATGCTCCGATAAAAACGACGTACCCCCCGAGGATGAGACACTTTACGATCTTTCCCAGGTGAGAGTGGTGTCTGAAGGGCGAGTCTATGCCCGGGAATACATAGAGGGGCAACTCACCAACTTGCAGCAGTCCAATGATCTTGACGATGAGAGCAACACCATGGCACAAGCTTTTCGTACCTTTGACCCCATGAAGCCAGAATTACCGCCACTGCCAACTGAGAATCGATGATTATAAATGAGAGCCACCTTGAAGAATTATAAACAAACGCAGTTGGCGTGCTATCTTGG
>JAFZWC010000007.1 GCA_017617475.1 Bacteroidales bacterium | reverse complement strand
GTCTTGCTTGTCGTATGCAAATATGGCAAAAATATGGCAATTGAAAAAATATCATTTTTTTCTTGTTTTTTAAAGCAGTATCTTTGTAATGAAGCAGAAGAGGTAAACTAGCCCTGTGAATTTGTCAATGATGGAAACCGATAGAATCCTGCTGCGCCCATGGCTGGAAAGTGACGCCCCGGCGCTATTCAAATACGCCTCCGATCCGGAGGTCGGCCCCCGGGCCGGCTGGCCGCCGCACAGAAGCGTGGAGGAGAGCCTGGAGATTATCCGGACCGTCTTCCGTGACGCCACCAACACCTGGGCCATCGTGCTCAAAGAAACGGGCGAGCCCATCGGCGCCATGGGTTATGGCCCGTCCTGCAACTGCAACCTGCCCGCCCGCGAAGGCGAGCCCCTCACCGGCTACTGGGTGGCCCGTCCCTACTGGAACCGGGGCATCTGCACGGAAGCCCTGCGGCTGATGATAGGCCATATCCGCCAAACCACTGATATCAAATCGCTCATCAGCGGCCATTTCATCGACAACCCTGCCTCCGGCCGGGTAATGGAAAAGTGTGGCTTCATCCCCACCGGTGAAACGGTTGTGGACTTGGAGCAAGGCAGAGATACCCCTATCAGAGTATTAAGATTGGAACTATGAATATTCGTTTAGAACAACCCGAAGACTGGCGGGAGGTGGAGAGCCTCACGCGGGAAGCATTCTGGAACGTTTACCGTCCTGGATGCCAGGAGCATTTTGTGCTTAATCAGTATAGAAACAATCCGGCCTTTATCCCGGAACTGGATTATGTGATGGAGGAGGACGGTCGCCTCATAGGCCACGTCATGTTCTCCAAGGCCGAGATTACCCTGGCCGACGGGACGGCCTTCCCTTCCTGGACCTTCGGCCCCATCAGCATCCATCCGGACTACAAGCGAAAGGGATACGGACTCAAGCTGTTGCAATATGCGCTGCAAAAAGCCCGGGCGATGGGCATCGGCCTGCTGCAGATGGAGGGCAATATTGAGTTCTACAAGCACGCAGGTTTTGATTTGGCCAGTAAGCTCCGGATCCACTATCACGGCGAGCCAGCCGAAAGTGAAGTTCCTTACTTCCTGGCCCAGGAACTGATTCCGGGATACTGGGGTAACCGCGAGGGCATATATTGCCCGCCGGCAGGTTATTTCGTGGCCGATGCCCAGCCGGAGGCCTTTGAAGCCTACGAAGCTGGCTTCCCGCCCAGGGAGAAACACTTAATGCCCGGCCAGCTGCCCCAGTTTTGCCAGAGCTGTGGCATGCCGCTCACCAAAGACGAGGATTGCGGCCGCAATACCGACGGCAGCATCAACTTCGACTACTGCCAGTACTGCTATCAGGACAGCAAGTTCCTGCAGGAGTGCACCATGGAAGAGATGATTGACCACTGCGCCCAGTTTGTGGATGAAGTAAACAAGATGATGCCGGAACCAATGACCAAGGAACAGTACAAAGATATGATGCGCGGCTACTTCCCTATGCTCAAACGATGGAGAAAAGTCGGTCCGAACCATCGATAAAGCATTGTAATCCGGTTAGTGGTTCAGATTTTAGACTACTAACCGCATAAACGGCCATTATTGCGGTAGGTGGTATCTATTTTCGACCTCTAACCGCAATTGCAACCGGGTTGCAAATGGTTTGAGGTACATTTGCGACATGAAACACTTCGAATGGTCAAATAAGCCGGCGGCTACTATCAGGGAAATCAGTAAAGAAGGGATTCTGCCGATTGGCGGTATTCTTGGTATTACCGCAGGATTGGTGGGCATTTTTGCCCTGTGCCTGCATCTGGGCTCCGGGATGGAGCCGGTGGTGCCCATTCACATGGACGATGGCGAGACTGTGGATCCCAACCCCATGCGGATGGTATTTATGCTGGCCGGATTCATCATCTCTTTTGTGCTGGCTTTCTTTGCAGACCGTAAGGGGAAGATGGGGAAAATCCTCCCCTCTTTCTTTATTGGTTACACAGGCGGTACGCTTCTGTGGCAGTCTGTTGGGGAATGTGCCTGGCATTTCAGCATTGAGGGCGAAGATTTTTTGATGTGTTTCCCTCACATAGAGGGAGCATCGGCCATCTTTCTGGTAATTATCACCACCATCCTGCTGGTCTATTGCTACAAGCAACAGGCCTTCAGTTGGGGCGTATGGGTGTTTGTTCTTTCGTTTGTGGGCAACTGGTTCGGGCATTTTGTCTTGATTGGCACGTATCCGCTGGTACATTCGCTTATGGAGGAGGAGATTTGGTTTAAAGGAGCCGGTGCCATTCTGGGAGTGTTGACCATCATTGGTGCGCTGCTGTTGAACATCTATGCCGCAAAGGATACCAAGGCACGCCTCTGTTGCTGCCTGATGCTTTACTTTGGAATTGGCATTATAGTCACCGGCGTTGCCGGAATATAACGGCGGGATTTGTTTATTGGATAGTGTAGGCTTGGAGATCCGGCGAAATGTAGCTATCTTCGCTTTATTCAAACAGTGTAGTATGGCCAGTAACGCAGATTTTGTATAACTTCAAATCTTTTATGAACCGTTCCAAAGAAATCATACGCACAAGCGTGATTGGCATCATTGCCAATGTGCTTCTTGCATCGTTCAAGGCCGTTGTCGGCCTTCTGGCCCATTCGGTGGCGGTGGTACTGGACGCCGTGAATAACCTGAGTGACGCGCTCTCCAGCGTGATTACCATCATCGGCACCAAACTCTCCGTACGGCCGGCCGACAGCAAGCATCCCTTCGGCTACGGCCGGGTGGAATATTTCACGGCCATCATCATTGCCGTCATCGTGCTCACCACGGGTGTTACTTCACTGGTGGAATCCATCAAGAAGATTATCAATCCCACGGAGCCGGATTACACCACGGTAACCCTGATTGTGATTATTGCCGCCATCGTGACCAAGCTGGTACTGGGATGGTATGTCCGCCGACAGGGAAAGAAGCTGGACAGCGACGCCCTGATTGCTTCAGGGGCCGATGCGCTCTTCGATGCCGTTATTACCTTGGCTACGCTCATTTCGGCCGGCGTCATGCTCATCTGGAATGTGTCGCTGGACGGCTATCTGGGTGCGCTGATTTCCATTGTCATTATCAAGGCCGGTATCGAAATGCTGGCTTCGCCCATCAACCAACTGCTGGGCGCCCAGGCACCGCCGGACCTGATTCGCCAGATAAAAGCCGAAATTTCAGAAATGGACGGCGTGCAGGGCGTTTTCGATATTATCCTGCATGGCTATGGCCCCAACCTGTCCATCGGCTCCCTGCATATCGGCGTGCCGGACACGATGAACGCGCACCAGATTCACGGGCTTACCCGGAAGATTTCAGAGTTGATGATAGCCCGCCACGGCATTATTATGACGGTGGGCGTTTATGCCAATGCCACCGGGGACAATAAGTACGCCCAGTTGCAAAAAGATGTCATTCAGACACTTGCCAGGCAGGAACACATCCTGCAAGTTCACGGCTTCTACTACGACGAGGCCACCGGCAGCCTGTCCGTAGATGTAGTTCCAGACCGGAGTATAACGGATGACGAGGCGTTCATCCGCCTTCTGAAAGAGCAATTGGCCGCTGCGGTTCCCGGCGTTCCCGCGAGCATCATCATCGACCACAACTACAGTGACTGACATGAACACCATCTGGATTGTACTTCCCATATTGACCCTGCTGATGTTCGACCTGGGTCTGGCCCTGAGGTTCGAAGACTTCGGAAAGGTATTCCGGAATCCCTGGCCCATTGCCGTGGCCCTTTTCGGCCAGCTGGTACTGCTGCCGGCTATTGCTTTGGGTCTGGCTTACCTGTTTCACCTGCCTGCCGTGTTTTTCATCGGCCTGGTACTCATAGCCTGCTGTCCGGGCGGCAGTTCGTCCAATGTGTTCTCCAAGCTGGCAAAAGGAGATGTTGCCCTGTCGGTCACGCTGACCGCCATCAGCAGTGTTGTCACGCTGTTTACGATTCCGTTGATTATGAGCTGGGCCACCAGGCTGGTTGGCGAGAGCGTGGGAATCAGTCTTCCGGTGGGGAACCTTATCAAGCAGAACCTTGTTCTGATGCTGCTTCCTGTCCTCCTTGGAATAGGCATTCATTACGCCTGGCCGAAAGCGGCAGAGAAGATGGACAAGGTGCTCACCAAGCTGGCTTTTCCGCTGCTTCTTGTGCTGATTACCATATTCTATATTCAGCATCACAAGACCATTCTTGAAAATATCGGCGTACTGGGGCTTTGTGTTACGGCACTCATTCTGGTAGCCATTGGATGCTCTTCCCTACTTTCGCGCCTGGTAAAGAACAACGCCAGTCAGCGTCGGACGGTGATTATCGAAGTGGGCATGCAGAATGCGGCCCAGGCAATTGCCATTGCTTCCAGCCCTTTGATTTTTGCGAATGAAGTGATGGCCATACCTGCCATTCTGTATTCCCTGATGATGAATATCGTCCTGCTCACCTATGTCGGCGCCATTCGAATGCGTAGATAAGGAGACCCAGGCGCTGTTCAAGGACAATTTCACCTTGCGAAAATACGGTTTTTCTTAATCAATGCATAGCAGTTATACGAGGATAGCAAATTTTTGCTATTTTTGTTGTCCCAAAATGACCACATGATGGACAAAAGCATAGCACTGAACCCCAATGAGGTGGTGGCGTTCCTCCAAAAACGCCCGCAGGAGTTTACCAGAGCGGACATGATCCGATTTATCTGCGAAAAAGGAATCCGTATGGTGGATTTCATGTACCCGGCAGAGGACGGACGCGTGAAAACCCTCAACTTTACCATTAACAGTCTGGCCTACGCAGAGACCATCCTCACTGAAGGGGAACGGGTAGACGGCTCCAGCCTCTTCCCTTCCTTCATAGAGGCCGGCAACAGTGACCTCTACGTGATTCCGCGTTACCGCACCGCCTTTGTAGACCCTTTCAATGAGATCCCTACCCTGTGCCTGCTGTGTGACTTTTATGACAAAAGCGGCCAGCCGTTTGACTGCGGTCCGCACGCCACCCTCACCCGGGCAGAGACAGCCTTTGAGCAGTCTACCGGCATGCAGTTCGAGGCCATGGGAGAACTGGAATACTATGTCATTTGCCCGGAAGATCCGCTTTTCCCGGCCAGTGACCAGAAAGGCTACCATGAGAGCGAGCCTTTTGCCAAGCTCAACGACTTCCGCCGCGACTGCATGGACCACGTAGCCCGCACCGGCGGCCAAATCAAATACGGCCACTCGGAAGTAGGCAACTTTACCCTGGACGGTAAAGTCTATGAACAGAATGAGATTGAGTTCCTCCCCTGCCCGGTCGACACCGCCGCAGACCAGCTCCTCATTGCCAAATGGGTCATCAGGAATCTGGCCTACCGTTACAAACTGGACGTGAGTTTTGCGCCCAAAATCACCGTCGGAAAAGCCGGCAGCGGCATGCATATTCACATGCGCCTCATGAAAGACGGACATAACGTCACCCTGGGGGCCGACGGCAAACTGAGCGAAGAAGCCCGTCGCGCCATTGCCGGGCTCATGACCATGGCCCCGTCCATCACGGCCTTCGGCAACAAGAATCCTACATCCTACTTCCGCCTGGTCCCCCACCAGGAAGCGCCCACCAACGTTTGCTGGGGAGACTGCAACCGCAGCGCCCTGGTGCGCGTCCCGCTGGGCTGGAGCTCCGGCACGGACATGTGCTCCAAAGCCAACCCCACAGAGCCAGCGGCCGACCGTGACACCACCGGCAAGCAAACCTTCGAGATGCGTTCCCCGGACTGCAGCGCCGACATCTACCAGCTTATGGCCGGCCTTTGCGTGGCCGCCCGCATGGGCTTGGAAATGCCTAAGGATGAAGCGCTTAAGATTGCCGCCGAAACCTACGTAGACATGGACATCCACCGCAGTGAGAACGCCGCCCGCCTGGCCACCCTGGCCCAGCTGCCCACCTGCTGCGCAGAAAGCGCGGACTCTTTGGAAAGAGACCGCGCCATCTTTGAACAGGCCGATGTCTTCCGCCCCCGCATGATAGACGGCATCATCAAAGCCCTGCGCGCCCAGAACGACGCCAACCTCCACACAGCTGCCCGCCGCAACCCCGGCCTCATGAAGCAGCTTGTAGAGCAGTACTTCTACTGCGGTTAGCCGCTTTCACCTGAAGTTATAAAGAAAACGGTGGGACTTTTGGTCACCACCGTTTTCTTGTTCAGGAGCTACGGTTAGAAGGTAAAACCTATACCCATATTGGCATTCAGCAGGAGGTTATCCAGCGGTGCGGGAATGCCTTCAACCTTACCAATCCTGCCCATAAAGGAATCCAGACCGGCGCGAAGGTTGAGGGGTCCCAGGTGCAGGTTCATGGCTGCACCCCAGGTTCCGCCAAAGGTGCCGAAACCCAGACTTCCGGTAATGCTGAAGATATAAGCGGGCGTGAAGGTGATACCGGCACGGAGATCGTACCAGGAGCCCACCCCGTCTATATGGAAGGTTCCCAGCATGCCTGCGGACAGGGGCTTGTAGAAGAACATGTTGTAACGGGCACCCAGCGCTATGTTCATGGGCATCATGGACGTGCGGTTGGGGGTATTGCCGGGCTTGAAGATCATGGCTTCCTTGAGTTTATCCACCATACCCTGGATACCGTCCATCTTGACACCGCTCTCATCATAGGTGATGGTACTGCCGGTGTAGGTAATCTGATTGGATGAGACCAGGTCCGTGGAGTTCTTCCAGGAGATGAAGCCTAAATCTGTTATAGAAAGCATAACCTTGAGTCCGTCGATGGGCTGGTATTCCGCACCCAGGTCCAGGCCGACGCCGAAGCCGCCCAGGGCATCGCCCTTCATGCCAATCTGCTTGGTGGAAACCTTGCCGTTTTCGTCCGTTCCCACCGTCAGGATACCGGAAATCTGCATATTGACCTGCTCGTTGACAGTAGCCTGAGAAGCGTTGACGGTAATGTTACTGTTTTCCGTATAGATGTTGGCATTTGCAACGCCCAGCAACAGGTGCACGCGGCCGCCCACGGTAAGCTTGCTGCCGATATGGCGGGAATAACCGTAAGCAATGTCGGCGAGACCGCCCATATTCACGTTGATCCCACTGATATCATAGGTCCTGTCACCACCCTGCTTGAGGAAGGCAAACAGGTCACGCGGAAGGGCGATGGTACCCAGAGCACGAACGTTAAGCTCAAAGGTATGCATGGCCTTGTTCTTCCTGTCGGCTACTCCGAAACTCAAGATGTTGAAGCTTTCATCCAGCGTTAAGGTGAGCCGCTCAGGCATTGCGCCAATAAACTGTTCAGCCGTGACGGCTTTGTTAAAACCGGTCACCACACCGTTGGCGGTGGGGAACACGAAATTGGCAACGCCATAGTTCATGGTCTGCTGAAGGTTGGTGTTGCCCAAGCCAAGGGCAATGAACGACTTCTGGTTGACCTGCGCCGGATTGATATGATATCCGTAGACATAATTGTCCAGGAAGTATCCGGTCCGGAAAGACTGTGCGGAAGCACCCGCAGAAAGGAGTAATGCAGCAATCAGTGCAAAAAAGTGTATTCTTTTCATAGTGCGGGCGTCATTAAAGTTTATAATCAATACCTTCGGGAACTTCGGCGGTGAGGTCCGTCAGCTGCAGGGAAGAATCTTCCTTGAGCGGAGTACCCGGAACAGCCGTAACCATGATGGTCAGGCGGCCCTTGGAAATCTTCTGGTTCTTGTCCAGGGGACTCAGCATGAATTCGATGTCGCTGGTGGTAGCGGTGGCACCGCCTGCGATGGCAACGACAGATTCCTTCTTCTGAGGAATGACGGCGCCGTCGGCATTCAGCAGCTCCAGCTTCACGTTCAGGTTGAGCGGGGAATCGTTGACGGCCTTGCCCTTGATGCCAAAGGTACCCAAGGAGGCGTACTGGGAAATGGAAGACAGGTCTATCTCACGGCTTGTGGAGAACTTGAAGTCCTGGCCAAAGGAGAGCGGGGCGGTGACTGCGTAGTTAATGTCGCAGGTGTATTCCACGCCAATCTCCACGACAGAGGCTTTGTCCTGGTCCACATTTGCCTTGATTACAACATCCAGGGCATCCGGAATCTTCTTGAGGAGGCTGGTGACATCGGCCTCAATGGGTTCGTATCCCGGAGGCGCGGTAGTGGCCGACTCCAGAATGACCAGTTTCTTGGTGACCGGCTCGCTGGCATTGGTGGCAAACGGCAGCGTGACATCGGAAATCACAATCTTGGCATCCTCCTTGGGAGTCTCGCCGAAGACGGGCACCAGTTCAATGTCACCCTTCAGGCAGACGCCCAGGTTGGTGGTGATATCCAGGGTAATCTGAGGATCGGACAGATCCGGAGTCACGCTTTCGTCCTTGAGCATATCCGGCAGGTTGTCCAGCTTGATGGACGTACTCTTGTCAATGTCATAGGCGAAGATACCGGTGGCCTTGCTCAGGTTGATCTTGCCGTCTTCACTGGCTATGGTGGCGTCAAACTTGGCCTTGATGTCCGACTTGAGGGATTCCAGGTCTACATTGTCGCCATTGGCCGAAATGGAGCCGGTGATGACAATGCCATCCTCGAACAGCAGGTGACCGTCGGCGGGGATGTCCAGGTTGACCAGTTTGTCCACCTTCACCTTGGAAGTAAGCTTGTTGTTCTCAATATAGCCCTTGACGGGAACCTCATTGGGCACGATGAAGTCCGGGAGATTGAGCTTGAGGTCTACATAGAACTTGTCAGATGCGCCCAGATCCGGGAGATTCTCAAAGGAAGCGTCCAGCGAGCAGTATACTTCGTTCAGGAGGACTTCCTGGATATGTTTGAGATGCTCGCCGGTGTCCAGGGTGAATTCCAGCGGATACTTCTGGTCCAGCTTGAACTCGAACTTGTCGTCCAGGTCTACGCTCTTGGCCTCAATCTTGGGGATGGTGACGGTGATGCCGAATTCCTCTCCGGCAATGGTATCCAGTTCACTCTTGCGTACATTGGTGGAAGGGATGAGGACGGAACCGTCTACGGAATACTTGGTCACCACCATGGGAACTTCCTCGTTCTGGTCATTGGTCCGCTGGACCGGATTGACCACCAGGTAGCGGATGGGCAGGCTGATGAGGGCCGGGATGGTGTTCTTGATGAGGAGGGAATTGTCCTCTGCGGAGAAGACAAGGTCGCTTCCCAGGCCGCTGGCGTCAAACTCAAATACGTCGGGCAGTTTCATGAGGATACCTTCTCCGTCGGGAATCAAATCCATGTTGGTGAGATTGGGCATGCTGCAGGCAATTTCCAGGGCAGGCGTTCCCTTGGGCGTCACCTTGAAGGAACCCAGGCCTTCCACACCCTTGACCTCGAACTCCAGCTCCTTCTCTTCCTGACTGACGTCTTTCACAATATCATTGGTGGTCACCAGGACATCGGAGACCTTGGGATCACCGTCCAGGGTAACGGCAAAGCGGACATCGTCGGCATCCGTGGCCGGCAGGTTGGCGCTGTCCAGGACCAGGTTGGTGGCCGTGATGACGGCGTTCACTTCAATGTCGGTTTTCAGGGAAACCTTCTTGTTGGCCACAGTGGGATGGAACGCCACAATCTTGATGGGCAGGCTGGCGTTGTTCACCAGGTCTCCGGTAAACGTGAGGATGTGCTTGCCTTCGGCGTCGGACTCGGTCACGTTGGGAGCGGTGGAGGTTGCCTCAATGGCCGAAGGGAATTTCATGGAAATGGTATACGGGAAATTCTTGCTCTTGAGACGGTTCAGATTGTAACCGTTGATATTCAGGTACAGCGGCTGGTTAGGATCCATCTCAACGGACAGCACTTCTTTCACATCGTCCGGGACGTCATATTCCGTATCGTTGCCGATAGCTACGAGCTGATCCTCCTCAAAGTCTACGGGGCTGACGGCAATCTCTGCAGAAGCGATGCTCAGGCCCGGGAACGTGATGGACAGCCTGAAGGTCATGATCCGGGGATTGTCGCCTTTCAGGGTGTTCAGGGTAGTCTTGGGGGAATCGAACTGGATGGTACCGTCTACGGAAATCTGTTCATTGATGGAAATGCTGGATTCGTAGCTGTCTTTCACCAGCCCGTTCACCGCATAGTCCTTGGAGGCTTTCCAATTGTTGGCAGCGTTCAGGGCCAGGGAGCTCAGGTTGATGACGCCGTCGGCCATGTTGAACACTTTGGAGAGGTCCAGATTCACATTGGGGATGATGGATCCGCCTGAGATGAACGGTTTGTCCATCTCCAGGGAAATGGTCATCTTGGCATCCGAATTCAGTTTGATGTTCTTGATAGATGTAATGTTGTCATCCATCTTGAATTCTGCCACCGATACATCCAGGTCTTTATCCACGGCCTTGTTGTCCAGATACCCGTCCGGAACGTCATAGGGGTCGTCGGCGCCCACAATACCGGAAGCTACGGCCGCCTCTACCAGGGCTTTGAGCTCCGGTTTCAGGGTTATGTCTTCCGTGTGGCCCAGGTCCCCTATCTTCTCTGCCAGGTTCACGGCCACCTTGTCATGATACTTGGCCAGGCCGGCATTGAAGTTCAGATTGTCCAGGTTGGAATTCATGGCGTCAACCTCCATGTCCTTCATATCTACCCCTTCAAACGGAACCGTTACCTGGTAATCCTTGGAATCAAAGACAAACTTGTCCGGATCCAGGTCCCCGATATGGTACTCGACTTCCTTGTTGATTTTGATGGCATCTACCTTGGCCATGCCGTCAATATCCATCTGGGCAATCTGGTCCGCCAGGGAAGTGGTACCTTGATAAGAGAGAATGAGTACACCGGAATCGTCCTTTTTCAGGTAATCCCCGATGTTCTCACCGGCAGAGTTGAGCAGTGAACTCAAAATGATTTTGTTGGTAGAGCCCAGGGGGACAGAAAGGCCCTCTCCGAAAAGGGAGACCTCCGTGTCAAGCTCTTTGATCTTCACATCATACTCCTTCACCATGGAACAGGCCGTTCCCAGGAGGAGGAACACAATGGATAGTGGTGCGCTAAAGCGCTTGAGTTGGACTGACATAACTTATATAGTTTAGTATTATATGTGTTTCATTTTTGCAAATTTAAGCAAAAGTAGCTTATCTCCAAACTTGAGGAAGTGAACTTTTGCCTTAATATCCGGGATTTGACCGCTGATTTCCAAAATAGTCCCTTCTCCAAAGCGGTTGTGTTCAATATGGTCCCCCACCTTGAAGCTGGACATGGGGTCCGGTACAAAGTTGGCGTCAATGACGGGCGGCTTGGGAGATTCCCGGTCGGGGCCGGGAATGACGCGGGACTTGGGAGATTCCCGGTCGGGGCCGGGAATGACGCGGGACTTGCGCTCCGTCATGGCCGGCTTGACCGGCCATCTCATGGCGGGCCTGGTGCCCCAGGAAAAGCCGCGGGGTTCATCATCGTCGTCCCTGCCGGCTTCAAAGTCATCCTTCAGGAGCGGATGGTCCAGGTACTGCGGGGCAATTTCCCGGAGGAAACGGCTGGGGGAATTGCTTTCATGTTTACCGTTGCGCATACGCGTCGAGGCAAAGGACAGCCACACGGCACGCTTGGCACGGGTAATAGCCACATAGAGCAGGCGGCGCTCCTCTTCCAGGTCTTTAGGCGTAAGCATCCAGCCGCCGGCGGGAAACAGGTTCTCTTCCAGCCCTGTCACAAACACATAAGGGAACTCCAGACCTTTGGCGGTGTGCACCGTCATGAGGGCCACTTTATTACGGGTTTCGTCTTCCGACACATCCACATTGGAGAGCAGGGAAACGTTCTCCAGATAGTCTGCCAGGGTCACATGCACAGGTTCCTCCGACTCGGCGTCGGCCTGGACTTCTTCTTCATAGGCTTTGACGCTGTCCAGCAGTTCCTGGACGTTGGCAAAACGGGACTGGCCTTCTACGGAATTGTCGGCCTTATAAAATAGGTAGAGGCCGCTGTCCTGGGCCAGGGAAATGGCCAAATCATAGGCAGACGCCTCCTTGATGCGCTGGGCAGTCTGGAGGATGAGGGTGCAGAAGGCGCGTATTTTCTGGATGGCGGCACCGCGCAGGCCGTAGGTTTCCAGGTCCGGCAGGGCGGCGGCCTGGAAGAGGGAGATTCCTTCGGCCCGGGCGGCAAGGGCGAGGGCGCCTATGGAGGTGTCCCCTATCCCGCGGGCGGGCTTGTTGACTATGCGCTTGAAGGATTCGTCGTCCCGCGGGTTGACGGCCAGCTTGAAGTAGGCCATCATGTCCTTTACCTCGGCCCGTTCAAAGAAGGAATTGCCGGAGTAAATCATGTACGGGATGTTGCGGCGGCGCAGCTGCTCTTCCAGCGCACGGGACTGGGCGTTGGTGCGGTAAAGTACGGCAAAGTCCTCATACTCAGCCCCGTCTGACCTGATGCGGGAGAGGATGGCCGATGCCACCTGCATAGCTTCCTCCTGCTCCGTATAGCTGCGCACAAGCCTGATCTTTTCCCCTTGTTCGCCCATGGAGACGCAGTTTTTGGGGATGCGGCCTTCGTTGCGGGCAATGAGGGTATTGGCGGCGTTCACAATGGTTTGCGTTGAGCGGTAATTGCGTTCCAGGCGGAAGATACGGGCTCCCGGGAAGTCTTTCTGGAAGCTCAGGATGTTCTGGATCTGGGCACCGCGGAAGCCGTAGATGGACTGGGAATCGTCGCCTACTACGCACAGGTTTCTGTGGCTGCCGGCCAGTTTTTTGAGAATGACATACTGGGCCAGGTTGGTGTCCTGGTACTCGTCTACCATGATGTGGGAGAAGCGGCCGGCAATGGACCGGAGGGCCTCAGGACTGTTCTTGAGGAGGATGTTCAGGTAGAGGAGAATGTCGTCGAAGTCCATGACGCCGGACTGCTTGCAAAGCTTGCAGTAAGCGGCATAAACCCGGTAAATATCAGGCTTTTTATGGAGCCCGTCTTCCTGGCGGAAACCACCGGCGCCATTCATGTAGGGCGTTGGGGTGACAAGGTCGTTCTTGGCTTTGGATATGCGGGAAAGCACCTCCTTGGGCTTGTACACTTTGTCGTCCAGGTTGAGCTGCTTGAGGCAGGTCTTGACGGCACTCACGGAATCCGTGGTGTCATAGATGGTAAAGTCGGCCGGAAACTCTATGAGCGAAGCGAACTCCCGGAGGAAGCGGATGAACACGGAGTGGAAGGTTCCCATCCAGATGCGACGGGCCTGGCGCTCCCCCACCATGAGGGCGATACGGTCCTTCATCTCCCCCGCCGCCTTTTTTGTAAATGTCAGTGCCAGAATGCGCTCCGGCGGCACACCCTGGTCTATCAGATAAGCTATTCTGGAGGTCAATACGCGGGTCTTTCCCGACCCCGCTCCCGCCACGATGAGCACCGGCCCTTCAGTACATAGAACCGCTTTCTTCTGCTCTTCATTCAATTCACTCAAAATCTCGCTCATTTCGACCCAAGTTTATATCGCGAAATTAGCAAAAAATTCGTATATTCGCACAGTATTTTTAATGCAAATACTCAAACCTAATCAATAATGTCTAACAAGCTCGATTTGAAGAAGGGCCTCGACATCCCCATCAAGGGTGCCGCCGCCCCTGAGGTCATCAAAAAAGTGAGCCCTGACACTGTTGCCGTAAAACCCACGGACTTCGCCGGTTTCCTGCCCAGGCTGCTGGTGAAGGAGGGTGACCCGGTGCTGGCAGGCTCCCCCCTGATGGCCGACAAAACCCGCCCCGAGATCCTGCTTACCTCGCCCGTCAGCGGCACGGTGAGCGGCATCGTCCGGGGTGCCAAGAGAAAATTGCTGGCCGTCCTGGTCAAGGCCGACGGCAAGCAGGGAGCCGTGGATTTTGGCACCAAGGCACCCGTGAGCGCACAGGAGACAAAGGACCTGCTCCTCAAGAGCGGTCTCTGGGGTTCCCTCATCCAGCGCCCTTACGGCATCATGGCCAAGCCGGAAGACACTCCCAAGGCAATTTTCATCTCGTCATTCAGTACGGCTCCGCTGGCTCCTGACACGGACTTTGTCCTTGGGGATGCCCTGCAGGACATCCAGGCCGGCGTAGACGCACTGGCCAAGATTGCGCCCGTACACGTATCCATCCGTAAGGAAGCTGCCGCATCCACGCCTTTCCACAAGCTGGAGAACGCCGTCATCCATGAGGTGAGCGGCCCCCATCCGGCCGGCAATGTCGGTGTCCAGATCAGCCACATCTCCCCTATCATGAAAGGTGACCTTGTCTGGACCGTTTCCCTGTTGCTCCTGGCAGCTATCGGCCATGTGGTGAATACCGGCAAGCTGGATCTCACCCGCAAGGTGGCTATTACCGGCCCCGACGCCCTCAAGACCGGCTATGTGGTAGCCCTCCCCGGCACGCCCGTCAAGGACATGACCACAGTCCCGGCCGACATCCGCGTAATCGGCGGCGACGTCCTCACCGGAGAAATCCTGGGCGCAGACGGCTATCTGGGCTTCTTCCAGAACCAGCTATCCCTCATCCGCGAAGGCTATGACCGGGAATGGTTCGGCTGGGCAAAGCCTTTCCGCCCCAAGGTGCACTCCAGCTCCTGGTGCTACTTCTCCTGGCTCACCCCGGGCAAGAAGTACGACATGGACACCAACCTGCACGGCGGCCCCCGCGCGTTTGTAGAGACCAAGTGCTTCGAGGACGTGACCCCCATGGACATCTTCCCCATCTACCTCATCAAGGCCTGCCTGGCAGGAGAGATTGAGAAGATGGAACAGTTCGGCATCTATGAGGTCCTTCCGGAAGACCTGGCCCTGTGCGACTATGTAGACCCTTCCAAGAACGAGATCCAGGCCGCTATCCAGAAGGGTATCGACCTCATGATCAAAGAAATGGCATAAGCTATGGCAGACGAGAAAAAACCTGGTCTTTTTGAAAAAGACGGCAAGCTGTACTGGCTTCACTCTTCTATAGACGCATTTGACACCTTCCTGCGCGTTCCCGGCACCGTCACTACCAAGGGTGCCCACGTGCGCGACGGTATCGACCTCAAGCGCGTGATGATCATGGTGGTCATCGCGCTGGTTCCCGCAGCCCTCTTCGGCATGTATAACGTGGGTCTCCAGACTTCCACGGTCTACGGCCTTGACTGGGGCTTCTGGCACATGTTCTGGTATGGTCTGCTGCGCATGCTTCCGCTCTTTGTGGTAGCTTATGCCGTTGGTCTGGCCATTGAATTTGCCACCGCACAGATTCGCGGGGAGGAAGTGAATGAAGGTTACCTGGTAACGGGTTTCCTCATCCCGCTCATTGTCCCCGTGGACGTTCCGCTCTGGATGCTGGCCCTGGCCACCGCTTTCTCCGTCATCTTTGTGAAGGAGGTCTTCGGCGGCACGGGCATGAACTTCTGGAACCCCGCCCTGGTGGCCCGTGCCTTCCTCTTCTTCTCCTATCCTTCCAGCATGTCGGGCTCCAGCGTGTGGGTGTCCAAGACCTGGGTCCCCGCCCTCAAGGGCGTAGACGCAGTGAGTGCAGCCACTCCCCTGGCCATTGCCCACGACGGCGCCTTTGACGCCGCCACCGGTGCTGTGGGACAGTATTCCTTCCTGGACATGGTCTGGGGCTTCATCCCCGGCTCCTGCGGTGAGACCAGCGTGATTGCCATCCTCCTGGGTGCGTTCCTCCTTGTCTGGACGGGCGTCGCCTCCTGGAAAATCATGGTCTCCTCCGTTGCCGGCGGTCTGCTCATCGGCTGGCTGGGCCAGTTGGCCGGTGCCACCGCAGTACCTTGCTACTACCAGATTGTCATGGGCGGTTTCCTCTTCGGTTCCGTCTTCATGGCCACTGACCCTGTCACGGCAGCCCAGACGGAAACCGGTAAATGGATTTACGGCTTCCTGGTAGGTGCCCTGGCCGTTGTGGTCCGTCTGTGGAACCCCGGTTACATGGAAGGCATGATGCTCGCCATCCTGTTCATGAACACCATGGCCCCGCTCATTGACCACTGTGTGGTTTCCACGCACACCAGCCGTCGTGCCAAAAAAGCTCTAACCGCCTAAAGGACCTGCGCTATGAATACCAATAACAACGTATATACAGTTATCTACACCACGGTTATTGTGGTGGTAGTGGCAGCGCTCCTGGCATTTGTATCCCAAAGCCTCAAGAGCAAGCAGGACGCCAATGAGAAGGCCGACACCATTTCCCAGATGCTTACCGCCGCCGGTTACGGCACCAAGGCCGAACTGAGCGGCATGGGCAACGTGGCCGTGCTGGACAAGTACGCCCAGGAAGTGTCAGAGGCTTTTGTCATTGACCTGGAAGGCACCCGCGTAAGCGAACTCTCCACCGCGCGCGAAGACCTGGAGGTTTACAGCCCCAAGGCCCTCAAACGCCAGAACTACAACATCAAGGGCGGCGCCAACAAGACCGGCGAACCCCAGATTCCCGTCTTCGTATTCCGCAACGGCCGCACGGTGGTTCCCATCTACGGTGCCGGCTTGTGGGGTCCCATCTGGGGCTATATCTCCTTTGAGGCCGATGCCCGCACCATAGGCGGTGCCTACTTTGACCATGAGTCAGAGACCGCCGGCCTGGGTGCCAAAATCAAGGACGACCCTTCGTTCCAGGCCCAGTTCCAGGGAGAGGTCGCAGACTTCAACGACGCCGACGTCTTTGACATTGTCAAGGGCGGCGCCCCCAAGGATGCAGAAGGCAAGTCCGTCAAAGACAACCAGATAGATGCCATCTCCGGCGCCACCATGACCTCACAGGGCCTGGACGCCGCCATTGACACCTGGCTGGGCGCCTACGCCAAGTACTTCCTTAACATAACGGAGGAATAAGCCATGAACGCAAAACTGAAAGAAACCATCCTGAACCCTATCTTCAAGGGTAATCCTATCACCGTCCTGGTGCTGGGTATCTGCTCTTCGCTGGCGGTTACCGTCACCCTGAAGGGCGCGCTGGTCATGGCCCTCTCCGTGATTGTGGTCTGCGGCATCTCCAGCCTCATCCTCTCTATCCTGCGCAAAACCATCCCCGGCCGCGTACGTATCATAGTACAGCTGGTGGTGGTGGCCATGATGGTGATTCTGGTAGACCAGATTCTCAAGAGCTTTGAGGCAACCTACGCCATTGACAAGCAGCTGAGCGTTTACATCGGCCTTATCATCACCAACTGTATTGTGATGGGCCGCATTGAGGCTTTCGCCCTGGGCAACAGCCCCTGGCCCAGCTTCCTTGACGGTGTGGCCAACGGCGCCGGCTATGGCCTTATCCTTATTATTGTAGCCTTCTTCAGGGAGCTCCTGGGCAGCGGCACGCTGTTCGGCATTGACATCCTGAACCGCTTTGGCTATGTTCCCAACAACCTGGTTATCCTGCCGCCCTTCGCGCTCATCCTCCTGGGATGCATCGTGTGGGTGCAGCGCAGCATCCAGAAAGACCTGCAAGAGAAATAACCCTGACGCCTTATGGAATATCTTAGCTTATTCACCAAGTCCATCTTTGTGGACAATATGATCTTCGCTTACTTCCTGGGAATGTGCTCATTCCTGGCAGTTTCGAAGAATGTGAAGACGGCTGCCGGCCTGGGTGTCGCGGTTATCTTCGTGTTGCTGGTTACCCTCCCCATCAACTATCTCCTGAACACTTACGTGCTGGCACCTGACGCCCTGATCAAAGGCGTGGACCTGAGCTTCCTCAGTTTCATTGTCTTCATTGCCGTCATCGCCGCCATAGTGCAGATTGTAGAAATGGTGGTGGAGAAGTTCTCACCGGAGCTCTACTCTTCCCTGGGCATCTTCCTGCCGCTGATTGCCGTGAACTGCGCCATCCTGGGCGGTTCCCTGTTCATGCAGCAGAAAGACTTCCTGAACATTGGAGAGGCCACCGTTTACTCCCTGGGTTCCGGCCTGGGCTGGTTCCTGGCCATTGTCTCCCTGGCCGCCATCCGGGAAAAGATGAGTTACTCCAACGTTCCCCCGGCACTCAAGGGCCTGGGAATCACCTTTATCACCGTAGGTCTCATGGGCATTGCCTTCATGACCTTCATGGGCATTTCACTGTAGGAGGGCTGCAATATGGGAAACACCATTATCTTCTCTGTCATTGTCATTACAGTATTGACACTGATTCTTGTAGCCCTTCTGCTGGTTATCAAGGCTGCCGTAACCCCTTCCGGAACCGTCAAGATCAACATCAACAACGGCACCAAGGAAATTGAGGCAGCCCCCGGCGGAGACGTCATGCATACCCTGGCCGACCACGGCATCTTCCTGCCGTCGGCCTGCGGCGGAAAGGCCAACTGCGGCCAGTGCAAACTGCAGGTCATTGAAGGCGGCGGCACCATCCTTCCCACTGAGACGGGCTTCTTCTCCCGCAAGCAGATCAAGGAAGGCTGGCGTCTGGGCTGCCAGGTCAAGGTGAAGGACAACATCCAGATCGCCGTTCCGGAAAGCGCCCTCAGCGTCAAGAAACTGGAATGCGAGGTCATTTCCAACGACAACGTGGCCACCTTTATCAAGGAATTCACCGTGCGGCTTCCGGAAGGCGAGCACATTGACTTCAAGAGCGGTGAGTACATCCAGATTGACATCCCTGAATATGAGGCCGACTTCTCCGACATGGGCGTAGCCGACATCTACAAGGGCGACTGGGACAAGTACGGCATCACGGGCCTGAAGTTCAAGAACACGGTCCCGACGATCCGTGCCTATTCCATGGCCTCGTATCCGGCCGAGAAGGACCTCATCAAACTGAACGTCCGTATCGCCACCCCTCCGTTCGACAGGACCCAGCCGAAGGGCGTCTTCAAGTTCGTCCCCGGCGTGCCTCCGGGCATCGCCTCGACCTATGTCTTCTCCCGCAAGCCGGGTGACAAGGTCTGGATCAGCGGCCCTTACGGCGAGTTCCTCCTCCCGAAGGACGACCCGGACAGCCAGGAATACGTCTTCGTGGGCGGCGGCGCCGGCATGGCTCCGCTCCGCAGCCACATCATGCACCTGTTCAAGACGCTGAAGACCAAGAAGGAGGTCCACTTCTTCTATGGCGCCCGCGCCCTGGTCGAAGCCTTCTATCTCGAGGACTTCGCCGAGATCGAAAAGGACTTCCCGAACTTCCACTTCCACCTCGCCCTCGACCGTCCGGATCCGGCCGCCGATGCCGCAGGCGTGAAGTACACCCCCGGCTTTGTCCACAACGTGATGAACGAGACCTACCTCAAGAACCACGAGGCTCCCGAGGACATCAAGTACTTCATGTGCGGTCCGCCGATGATGACCCAGTGCGTGTGCGACCTGCTCGACTCCCTCGGCGTCGCACCGGAGAGCATCCTCTTCGACAACTTCGGCGGTTAATCGCCAAGTGCCCTACAAAAAGACCCGCTCATGCAGAGCGGGTCTTTTTTATACCTTATTATTAATCAGCCATTGTGTTTGATGACGAGTTTTCGGACATCGTCCGCCACCTTCTTCTCCATGTCCGTCACCTTTTCGAAGAGCTCCGCGAGGTTCTTGTATTTGGTCATTTCCCGCAGGTCCGGCTCCTTCTCGAAGATGTAGCCGATATACTCTTCATAGACATCGTCTGCGGCGTGCTCCAGTTCCTTGACCTGGTCGCAGTGCAGCATCAGCTTCTGGAAATTGCCCTTTACATCCTTCAACTGCGGCATGAGGTCTTTCAGCGCTTCCGCCTCCCGCCGGATCAGCTGGGCGAGATCCAGCAGCTGGGGGTCTATCTTGGCGGGGTTATAGATATGGATGGCCTTCGCCGCATCTTTCGTGACATCGAGACAGTCGTCCATGGACATGGCGATCTGCTGGATATCCAGTTTGCTGAGGGAAGCGATCATCCGGCCCTTGAGCATTTCGCTGAATTCGGCCAGGACGGCATCGCCCTGCACCTCGCACATCTTGGTGACGCGCTCCTGTTTGCGGCGTTCGGCAGGGTCCCCCGTCTCCAGCATGGCTACCAGGGCGTCGGCACTCTGGCACAGGAAGTCAACTTGCCGGGTGAAAATCGGGACAAAGTCCGTTCTCGGGGCGAAAGAACGGCCGATACGCTGAAAAATATTCATGGCTATTCGTTTTAGTCAAATCCAAAGTTACTATTTTTTCGACAAGAAAGAGACAAAACCGATAAGAAAGATAAAAAATCACACATCCGGAGCCCCAAAAATGCGCTCTTTTCATCGGGCAACGCCTAGTTTTGCGACAAAACGAAAGCGATGACTGCGACGCATTCCGACATAAAGTCCCAAATCCAGGGCCGGACCCCGATGGTTCCTTCTGCCCAGCGCGGCCGTTCGGCTGCACAACCATCACCAGGCATCTCACTCCTTCGCCTGGTATTCTCTGCAATTCTGCCGGCCCTTTCTCTGATCGCATGCCGACAAGAGGCGGTCCCCCAACTGCCGCCTCCGACCCGCCTCCGCCTGGTACCTTCAGTAACTCATCCCCAGGCGGAGGTCCGGCACGCCGACATCTTTATCTATGACGCCGAAACGGGCATCCTCGACGCCTGGCAGAGCTGGGACGGGGAAGGCGACCTCGTGACCTGCTCCTCCGCCCGCCGCGACCGCATCGCCGTGGCCGTAACCAATCTGCCGGACAGGGAATACCGCCTCGACGAAATCCGTACGCTGGAAGACCTCTCCAAACTTCGCTGCAGCCTCGGGGAGGACTCTCCCGACGCACCGGTCATGACCGGTCAGCTGCGCGTCGGCGACGGCTATGACGAAACGGGCGTCCTGGAACTGACGCCGTTGTCGTGCCGCATCTCCCTCCGCTCCCTCAAGACCGATTTCAGCGGACGCGCCTATGCCGGTGCGCAGGTGGAGAACGTGCGCATCTTCCTTACCGGCGCGGGCTGCGAGACCCGCCTGTTCCCCGAGGAAGACAACTACCCTTCCAGCTATGACACCCTGCCCGACGCATCGCCGGACACGGACCTTTTCTGCTATGCCAACCCGGCCGTCGAGGAAGGCCCCGGCTCTCCCCTGACGCGTCTCGTCATCCAGGCCGACCTGCTCGGCGAGACCTGGTACTACCCCATCACCCTCCCCGGGCCGCAGCGGAATTGCTCTTACGTCTTCGACGTCACCCTCACCATGACCGGCGCGAAGACGCCCGACGAGCCGTTGGATCCCGCAGCCGCCCGCGTCGGCCTGACGGTGCGCGGATGGGATGAGAAGGATCCGGAGACCGTCCCCTTCCGGCAGCGGATCCAGCTGCAGTCCTCCGACCCCGACGACGAGGACCTGATCTCCGACCTCAACCTCTTCCTTTTCACGGAGGACGGCCTCCTCCAGGAGCGCCGCTGGTGGTCGTCGCGGGAATGGAAAGACGACCCGGAAATCAGCTTCGACCTGCTCTCTCCGCTGGCATACCGCCTCGTCGCCTGTGCCAACATCGGCTATGAACTCGGGGGCATCCGATCCTGGGAGGAACTCGCCGCCAGCCGCTATTATCTCGTCTATCCCGACGAATACACCCGCGGCCTCCCCATGACCGGGCGGGTCGATTTCACCGCCGGCGAGACCGGGGCCGTCACCATCCCCCTGCAGCGCCTGATGGCCAAAGTCACGCTGCAGCTGGACCGCAGCTGCCTCGACAGCGACCTCCGCTTCGACATCCGCAGCGTCGAAGTCGGCAACTGTGCCAAAGTGGCATCCCTTTTCGGGGAAAGCCGCGCCGAGACGGAGCGGGACCTCTATGCCAAAGGCTTCTACAAGGAAGGGACGGCCGTCGACCCGCTGAACGTCCGCACGGGCAGCGGCAGGAGCGGCACGCTGGACCTCTACCTGCTGGAAAATGTCCAGGGGCAGCTGCTGGATCCGCCGGTGGACCCGAAAGACAAGGTGCTGCCCGACGGCAGCCCCAGGAAGAACGTCTGCTCCTATATCGAGCTGCACATCGACTACGCCTCCGACGACTGGACCGGCGACATCGACCATTATCTCATCTACCGCTTCTACCTCGGCGAAGGCTCCACGGACTTCTCCGTCCGCCGCGGCGCCCATTATACCTATGTCATCACCCCCGAAGGCGACGGCCTGCAGGGCCATCCCTGGCGCGTCGACAAGAGCGGTCTTACCGTCCGCAAGCGCTTCGACCTCCACCCCGCCGCCTACAACGAATGCTCCAGCAGCGAATCCTACCACATCTGGTGCGACGTCTCCCCTTCCACCACCCCGATGACCATCGAGCCCGTCGCCTGGGACGACGACGAGCGGGTCGCCGATCTCTACAGCTACGACATCGACCCGGACGGCTTCGGCATCACGATCCACCCCCGCAAAGGCGGTACGGCCTTCGTCTATTTCTCCGCCGGCCCGCCCGTCAACCGCGACACCCTCGCCATGCTCGTCATTGACCCATAATATTTGGAATTGTTATGAAATATTGGTAACTTTGCCTTGAATGATTTGCGCATGAAAACAACTTCCGTAGCACTTGGTGCCCATTTCGAGGCCTTTATCCAATCAAGCATCGTGAGCGGGCGTTACAATAACGCCAGCGAGGTCATTCGTTCCGGTCTTCGTCTTCTGGAAGATCAGGAACAGAAAATGGCCGCGCTCCGCTCTGCCATCGAGGAGGGGATCAACAGTGGAATAGTAGATGATTTCGATCCGCAGGAGCACCTGCAGCAGATGAAAGCGCGCAAACATGGCGAAGTATGACAGGGGACAGCTACCCTGTTCTTTTTTCTATCAATATTCGACATTTTGACATAAATCTCTGCCAAATCGGCAGGGATTTGTGTCATTTTGTCCCCGTTTTGATAATTTTTCGGCAAATTTGGCATTGGCCCCGGGTTTGTGTATATGAAGTCGTTCCCGCAAGGGAGCAAGACAAAAAGAAGTTAAACAAATAAAGTATAGGAGACCAATACTATGTTACCCGCAAGACACACTTCCAACAATGCCTGGCTGCCCGAATTCTTCAATGATTTCTTCGACAACCGCTATTTCGACCAGACCCG
>JAFZWC010000074.1 GCA_017617475.1 Bacteroidales bacterium | reverse complement strand
GCCGGAGTGGAGCGAAGCGGAACGGAGTCCCCCGGGAGGGCATCCCTTCCTCCGACTCCTCATCCATACATAAAAAAGAGAGTGACCTAAGTCAATTTGACTTTTTGGTCACCCTCTTTCATTAACCTATGCAGGCACCGTTTACAACGGCTTCCTGCGGCGTTATGAAGCGCATCTTGCCGTCGCCCTGCTTGGCCATGAGGATCATGCCCTTGGACTCGATGCCGCGGATGGTACGGGGAGCCAGGTTGGCCAGGATGCAGATCTGCTTGCCCAGCATGTCTTCGGGGCTGTAGTATTCGGCAATTCCGGAGACAATGGTACGCTGGTCAATGCCCGTGTCTATGGTGAGCTTGAGGAGCTTGTCCGTCTTGGGCACCCGCTCGGCGGCCAGCACCGTGGCGGTGCGGATGTCCATGGCGCCGAACTGGTCGAAGGTGACTTCGGCCTTCTGGGGCTCCACTTTCTTAGCGGCCTCTTCGGCAGCCTTGGCGGCTTCGGCGGCTTCCCGCTCGGCCTTGATGGCCTGCAGGCGGGCAATCTGGGCGTCTACCTCGGCGTCTTCTATCTTGCGGAACAGCAGCACGGCCTCTCCCAGCTGATGCCCGGCGGGCAGGAGCTCGGCCTGGCCCAGCATATTCCAAGTCAGAACAATGCCGGAAGGAGTTGCCTCCTGCGTAGCATCGGCCCCAACTGTATGAACTGCTTTGCCTTCTCCGGGCTTGTAGAAGTTCACGGTGGGGGTGCCTTCACCGGCGCGATGGTCCCAGCCGGCGTTTACGCCTACGCGCAGGATGTCGCGGAGCTTCTGGGCGCTGAAGGGCGTGAAAGGCTCGAAGGCGATGGCCAGGTCGGCGCAAATCTGGAGGCAGGTGTACAGGATGCTGGCGGTGCGGTCCATGTCTTCCTTGGCTACCTTCCAGGGCTCCATGTCAGAGATGTATTTGTTTCCGATGCGGGCCATGTTCATGGCTTCCTTCAGGGCCTCGCGGAAGTGGAAGGTCTCAATGTACTTCTCCAGGGCTTCCTTGCAGGGCTTGAGGGCCTCCAGCGTTTCCGTATCAATGGGCTGCGGCTTCAGGTTCTGGGGAACGGCCCCGCCGAAATACTTGTGCGTGAGCACTACGGCGCGGTTCACGAAGTTGCCGAACACGGCCAGCAGCTCACTGTTGTTGCGGTTCTGGAAATCTTTCCAGGTGAAGTCGTTGTCCTTGGTTTCCGGGGCGTTGGCAGTAAGGACGTAACGGAGCACGTCCTCGCAGCCGGGGAACTGCTCCTCGTATTCGTGCACCCATACGGCCCAGTTGCGGGAAGTGGAAATCTTGTCCCCTTCCAGGTTGAGGAACTCGTTGGAGGGCACGTTGTCCGGCAGGATGTAGTCCCCGTAAGCCTTGAGCATGGACGGGAACACGATGCAGTGGAACACGATATTGTCTTTGCCGATAAAGTGCACCAGCTTGGTCTCGGGGTCTTTCCACCACTTTTCCCAGCTCTGGGGCAGCAGCTCCTGGGTGTTGGAAATGTAGCCGATGGGCGCGTCAAACCATACGTAGAGCACCTTTCCTTCGGCTCCGTCTACCGGAACGGGCACGCCCCAGTCCAGGTCGCGGGTAACGGCACGGGGCTGCAGGCCGCCGTCCAGCCAGCTCTTGCACTGGCCATATACATTGGTTTTCCACTCCTTGTGCTGTTCCAGGATCCAGTCCCGGAGCCAGGGTTCGTACTGGTTCAGGGGCAGGTACCAGTGCTTGGTCTTCTTCTTCACCGGCGTGCTGCCGCTAAGCTTGGACTTGGGGTCGATGAGCTCTTCGGGGCTCAGCGTGCTGCCGCACTTTTCGCACTGGTCACCGTAGGCGTGGGGATTGCCGCACTTGGGGCAGGTGCCCTCGATGAGGCGGTCCGTAAGGAACATTTTGGCCTCCTCGTCATAAAGCTGCTCGCTTTCCTGGGTGACGAAGTCGTTCTGGTCGTACAGCTTGCGGAAGAACTCGGAAGCGTTCTTCTCGTGCACGGCCGACGACGTCCGGGAATAGATGTCAAAGTTGATTCCCAGGCCGGTAAAGGCGTCTTTCATCACCTTGTGGTACTTGTCCACGATATCCTGCGGGGTCACTCCCTGGGCGCGGGCCTTGATGGTGATGGGCACGCCGTGCTCGTCGGAGCCGCAGACAAAGACTACGTCTTCCCCACGCATGCGCAGGTAACGGACATAGATGTCTCCGGGAATGTAGGCGCCGGCCAGATGGCCGATATGGACGGGACCGTTGGCATAGGGAAGCGCGCAGGTCACAAGGGTTCTCTTGTAGCTCATTTCTTCAGTCTTCCAAGTTTGATATTGATGGTCTTTTTGATTTCGTTGAGGCGGGACAGGCGGGTCATCAGCTCCACGGCTTCGTCGGGGCTTACGCCGGCCTTCAGTTTGCGGGAAATTTCGGCCTGCTGGGCCGATATGCGTTTGTCGTGATAAACCAGGATGGCACGGGGCACATAGGTCACCAGCCATGAATCCGTGGTGGTGAGGGCGTCGGAGAAGTTGTGGACCGTGAGTTCGTATTTCTCCGAGGAAAGGTCTGCGGCCACGGCAGCCACCGTGCGGTCTTCCCCGTTGAGGAGGGCCAGGACAATGGCATCCTGCTCCAGGCCCTGGTCATACAGGCCGAAATAGGCGTTGTACGCAGCTTCATAGGCCCGGTTGGCAAAATGGATGTCGTCGGCCGCCATGGCGGCGTCAATGAATTCGGCCACCGTCTGCGTGCCTTCGGGGTCAAAGAACTCGGAGTCCGTCTCGAACTGCAGCGCATTGCGCCCATACCGCAGGATGAAACTCAGCAGCTCCCGTTCCGAAGGCTCCAGGATGCGATCCTGGGTAGTAATGATGGTTCGTACCGGCTCTTGAACAGCGGAGGAAGACGCTCTTTCCGGAGCATCGGCCCTATTATTAGCGGAGGAAAGAGCGTCTTCCTTCCGTGATTGGCGGGCGTTCTGTTCCCGGGTCTTGCGGACGCGGTCCTGGATAATGTCGCTCTCTATGGCGAACTGGCGGGCCACGGTGTCCACGTATACCTGGCGCTTGATGGCGTCGGGGATATCGGCTACGGTGTCGGCTATCTCGTTGATGAGGTTGGCCTTCTTGAGAGGGTCGTCTCCGGCTTCGCCCAGCAGGAGGTTGGTCTTGAAGACTATTCCGTCCTGTTCGTGGTCCCGGATGTAGTCCTGGATTTCTTCCAGGGTATGCTTCTGGGAGAAGGAATCGGGGTCGTCGCCGTCGGGCAGGAACACCACGCGCGGGTTCATGCCTTCCTTCAGGATGAGGCTGATGGCGCGGATGGCGGCGTGCAGGCCGGCTTTGTCCCCGTCGTACATGATGGTGACGTTCTCCGTGAACTTCTTGATCAGGCGTACCTGCTCCTCGGTGAGGGCCGTGCCGCAGGAGGCCACCACGTTGGTGATGCCCATCTGGTGCATCATCACCACGTCCACGTTGCCTTCCACCAGGATGCAGCGGTCCTGCCTGGCCATCTCGCTTTTGGCGAAATAGATGCCCAGCAGGTTCCGGCTCTTGATATAGATTTCCGTTTCCGGAGAATTCACGTACTTGGCGGGATTGTCGGCCTTCAGGGTGCGTCCGCTGAAGGCTATCACACGTCCGCTCACCGAATGGATGGGGAACATCACCCTTTCCCGGAACTTGTCCACCAGCGAGCCGTCTTCCTGCTGGATGGCCAGGCCGGCCGCCACCAGGTATTCGTCTTTGTAACCGGCGGCGCGGGCGGCGTCCACCAGGGCCGACCGGCCGGAAGGGGCCCATCCCAGGCTCCACTGATCTATGGTAGCGTCTTCAATGTGACGGCCCCGGTAATAGCGGTAGCCCACGGCGCGTCCTTCTCCTTCCTTGAGCTGGTCGCAGAAGTACTGGCGGGCGAATTCGCTCACGGCCATGAGACTCTCGCTTCGCTGGCGGGCGGCTATCTGTTCGGCCGTCTCTTCCTCTTCCTTTACCTCAATGTTGTACTTGCGGGCCAGGTATCGCAGGGCTTCGGGGTAAGTCATGTGCTCGTACTCCATGACAAAGCCCACGGCGCTGCCGGCTTTTCCGCAGCCGAAGCACTTGTAGATGCCCTTGGAGGGCGTTACATGGAAAGACGGGGTTTTCTCGTTGTGGAAGGGACAGCAGGCCACGTAGCTGGACCCGCGGCGCTTGAGCGTCACGAAGTCTCCGATCACCTCCTCTATACGGGCGGTATCCAGAATCTGGTCAACTGTCTCCTTAGGAATCAAGGGCCTTTACTCCTTTTCGAATTCTACCTCTTTGGCGCCGCTGGAAACGGTGATCTTGCCGTTGTCGGCCGGGGCCGACGGGGAAGGGTTCTTCTCCGTCCTGGGCTCGAAGTGCTTCTCTTGCCAGAGTGCCTTAGCCTGGTAATAGGCGTCACGGCCATACCAGACCAGGGCAAAAATACCCAATAGCGAGGCGAATATTCCACCTCTCCAAACGAGCCAGAAACCGATGCCCGCAAACAGCAAGTCCTTGGCCATGCGGATCCATCTGTTATTATATCCAATAGATGCCATTCCTGTCATTTTGTCATAAAACTTACAAATATACAAAGAAATCTCCGGAAAACCGCCGTGGGCTTTCCGGAGACTCCTTAAGGTCAAAAACCGTACTAGAACGGCAGATCGTCCTCCGCCGATTCACCCGGCATGTCTTCCAGCGTGGGGGCCGGAGCCATGGGGGCGGGTGCTGCAGGCTGTACATAGGCCGATGCGGCCGGTGCCGCAGGCTGGGCTTCGCCGGCAGGGGCGATGCGCCAGATCTGGAGGTCGTTGTACCATCGGCCGTTGAATTCCCGGCTCTTGAGGTTGAAGGAAACCTTCACGCGATCTCCCACCTGGTACTTGTCCAGCTCCTGCACCTTGTCCTGACCCCATGCGGTGAAGCAGGCCTGGGAGGTGAAGTTTCCGTCGGGGAAATCTACCACGAACTCCTGCTTGGCCCACTGACCCCTGGCCGAGGTCCCGGACTGTACGCCCATTTTCTGGCGGATGGTGCCTTCCAGTTCCAGTGCCATAGACTTTACTTTTTCTTGACGGTCTTGGCAGGCTCTTCAACCACCTTCTCCACGTACGGGTGAACCTCCAGGAGGTCTACGTCGAAGATAAGGGTGGAGTTGGCGCCGATCTCACGGGGTCCGCGCTCGCCGTATGCGAGGTGGGCGGGGATGACGAGGGTGATCTTGCCGCCTTCGCCGATGAGCTTCATGCCCTCGGTCCAGCCGCGGATAACGCGGTTCAGCGGGAACTCAATGCCTTCGTTCTTGTCGAATTCCTTACCGTCGATAAGGGTACCGCGGTAGTTCACCTTCACGGTGTCGCGGTCGTCGGTGGCGCGAACCTCGCTGCCGGAATCCTGCACCAGGTAAACGATACCGGAAGCGGTGGAATCGGCGCTGTTCTTCACGGCGAATTCGTGACGGAACTTGTCACCCTTTTCCTTGTTCAGGGCGCCTTCGTAAGCGGTGCGCTTCTGCAGGAAGGAGTTGATGATGGTGTTCATGTCGGAGGGGTCAATCTTGAACTGCTTTACGAAAGCGGAGTCCATGGGCTGGCCTTCCTTGGCGTTGATGGCGTCCTTCATACCCTTTTCTACCTGGGCCATGTTAAGGTCGCCGAAGCCGTTCTGGGTCATCACCAGACCGAAGTTTACACCGAGAAGATAGGAAGTGGTGTCTACCTCACCCTTGGTGGGGAGGAGGGAACGCACTGCCTTGGAGCCTTCCACCTGGGAAGAGCCGCAGGCGACCACCAGCATAGCGGCGGAAGCCATGACAAAGAGTTTTGCGAGTTTCATTATACTAAGTGTTTAATTCTTAAATTCTTTTACTAAAGCTTTCAAACGCTCAATCTGCAAATTTACGCATTTTTTTTGAATTATCATAAACTAGTCCGACGGGTGGTCGAATAGGGTAGTTGAACGACACATTAATTTGCAAAATCGATATTATTTTGTTATATTTAACCCCAGCATGCGAACAATTGTTAACGGATGCGCGCCAATTCTGTCATATTGCACGAAAAACTGAAGACTTTCTTTGGTTACGATTCGTTTAAAGGAGATCAGGAGAACATCATCTCCCATCTCATTGAGGGGAATAACGCCTTCGTGCTCATGCCCACCGGCGGCGGCAAGTCTCTCTGCTATCAGCTTCCGGCGCTCATCATGGACGGAACGGCCATTGTGATATCGCCCCTCATCGCCCTCATGAAGAATCAGGTAGACGCCATCCGCGGCTTTGAAGCCGGAGACAACGGCATTGCGCACTTCCTCAATTCTTCGCTCAACCGCATTCAGCTGGCCGAGGTCCAGGAAGACCTCCGCCGCGGGGTTACCAAGCTTCTGTACGTAGCCCCCGAGTCCCTTACCAAGGAAGAGAACATAGCCCTCCTGCGGGAGGTAAAAATATCCTTCTACGCCGTAGACGAAGCCCACTGCATCTCCGAATGGGGCCACGATTTCCGTCCGGAATACCGGAAAATCCGTTCCATCGTGGAGGAAATCCAGCCGGCGCCCATCATCGCCCTCACGGCCACCGCAACACCCAAGGTTCAGAGCGACATCCTCAAAAACCTCCGCATCCAGGACGCCCGGGTGTTCAAGTCCTCCTTCAACCGGCCCAATCTGTATTACGAGGTGCGGGACAAGGTAGAGCCGGAGAAAGACATCATCCGTTTCATTCGCCAGAACCCCGGCAAATCGGGCATTATCTACTGCCTGAGCCGCAAGAAGGTGGAAGAGATGGCCCAGATGCTTGCCATCAACGGCATCAAGGCGCTGCCCTATCATGCCGGCCTGGATGCCAAGACCAGGGCCGAGAACCAGGACAAGTTCCTGATGGAAGAGATAGATGTAATAGTGGCCACCATAGCCTTCGGCATGGGCATTGACAAGCCGGACGTGCGCTTCGTCATCCACTACGACATCCCCAAGAGCATCGAAGGCTACTACCAGGAAACCGGCCGCGCGGGCCGTGACGGTCAGGAAGGCCGATGCATCACCTATTACAGCTACAAGGACATCCAGAAGCTGGAAAAATTCATGCAGGGCAAGCCCATCGCCGAACAGGAGATAGGCAAGCAGCTGCTCAACGAGACGGTGGCCTATGCCGAGTCCAGCCAGTGCCGCCGCAAGCTCCTGCTCAATTATTTCGGCGAAGACTACCTCCAGGACAACTGCGGCGCCTGTGACAACTGCCTCCATCCCAAGAAACGCTTCGACGGCCAGGAACACCTTTGCCTGGTGATAGAGCTTATCCAATCCCTTCCGGAGCGGTTCAAACTGGAACATCTGGCTTCCGTCCTGGCCGGCGTGACCACGGCCATGATCAAGTCCTACAAGCACGACGAACTGCCCCTGTTCGGCGCCGGAAGAGACCACGACATCCGCTTCTGGTCGGCCGTCATCCACCAGGGACTCATCTTCCATTACCTGGACAAGGACATTGAGAATTACGGCCTTATCTTCGCCACGGAGGCGGGCCTGGACTTCCTGCAGCATCCTCACGAGGTGCCCATGGTGGAAGACCGCACCTTCTCTGAGGGAGAGGACGAAGACGACGACGACGGTGCCGCCGTACGCGGAGGAGGCGGGGGAGACCCCGTGCTGCTATCCATGCTCAAGGACCTCCGCAAGGACGTGGCCCGCAAGCTCCATCTGCAGCCCTGGGTGGTATTCTCCGACCCTGCCCTGGAAGACATGACCATCATGTATCCGCTTAACCTCAAGGAGTTGTCGGAAAAGTGCCAGGGAGTGGGTGAAGGCAAGGCCCACAAGTTTGGCAAGCCCTTCGTGGACCTTATTGCCAAATACGTGGAAGAGAATGAGATAGAGCGTCCTGACGATTTTGTGGTCAAGTCCGTGGGCCCCAAGTCCAGCAACAAGGTTTACATTATCCAGTCCATAGACCGCAAGCTGGACCTGGAAGACATCGCTTCTGCCCGCAGCCTGGACCTCAACGAACTCCTGACCGAGATTGAGGCCATTGTAGCCACCGGCACCCGCGTCAACATCAACTATTATATAGAGGATGAACTGGATCCGGACGTGGTGGAAGAAATCTTCACCTGGTTCAAGGAAAAAGCCACCTCCGATTCCCTGTCCGAGGCCATAACCGCCCTGGAAGACGAGTACGAAGAACTCGAAATCCGCCTGGTCCGAATCAAGTTCCTATGTGAGATAGCGAACTGATTCTTGTCATTCTGAGCGAAGCGAAGAATCTGTTATAAATAGATTAAAGAGGAAAGGTTGTCGGGGGCGAAGAGCCTTTCGGCCATTTTTTGTAAGTCCAGAGGCCCGATAGCCTCGATTTTGGCCCGGGTCTGTTCGGGGGAAAGAATCTCGCCCCAGGCCAGCATGCTTTTGCCCATGGAGAGACACTGTGCCTCGCCAGCTTCGGAGCTGATGGCCAGCTGCCCCAGCAGCTGCTTGCGGAAAGCTTTCACCTGCCGGTCAGTGAAAGGCACCTCACGCAGGCGCGTGAGCACCTTGTCAATGGCTTTGAGGCAGGCGTCCAGATTGGGCTTGTCGCAGCCGAAAGTAATGGCCAGGATGCCCGTGTCGGCATACTGGGTGTAGGAACACTCAATCCCGTAAACCCAGCCCCGCTTTTCTCTCAATTCCGCATTGAGCAGGGAGTTGGAGGCCGGCCCGCCCAGAATATTGGCCAGCATGGCGCACACCAGCCGGTCCGGCATCTCGTAAAGGGAAGGTGCCAGGCAGCCAATCACGGCATTCACCTCATGGTGTCGTTTGTCAACTGTTTTTTGGAAAGATTCCTTCAGGAAAGAATCCCTGGAGGGAGCATCGGCCCTATTAAAAGCGACCGGAAGGGATTCTTTTCTGAAGATATCGGCCGGAAAGACATTGTCAATGAGTTTTAAGACCTGTTTTTCCAGTTTCTTCTCTTCCATATCGGCCACTACGGTGAAGACCATGTTGGCGGGGACGAACTTCTCTTTTACGAATTGCCGGAGCATATCGGCCGAAATCTTCTTTACCGATGCCTGGGTACCCAGGATGGGGCGGGAGAGGGGAGAACCGTCAAAGAGGAGCGTTTCGAAGCGGTCGTAGACGTCTTCGGCCGGATTATCCTTGTAGGAGATAATCTCGTCCAAAACAACTCCTCTTTCGGTCTCTATTTCCTTCTCGGGGAAGGTGGATTCGGTGGCCAGTTCAAAGAGAAGGCGGGCGGCTTTGGGAAGGTCTTCCTTGAGCACGGTGGCGTGCAGGACAATTTCTTCCTTGGTGGTATAGGCGTTCAGTTCTCCGCCCAGGCGGTCCAGGTAACTGGAGATGACGGCTGCGCTCTTCCGGCGGGTTCCGCGGAAGAGGTTGTGCTCTACGAAATGGGCTATGCCGGCCGGGAACGGCGCCTCGTCACGGGTGCCTGCGCCTATGGTGAGGGCGCAATATGCTACGGCGCGTCCGCTCCGACGCACCGCATATCTGAGTCCTTGGGGGGAGATGCCGGTAATCATGCTATTTGCCCAGCGGTTTGAGATCGGCAGCCAGGAAGCCTTCGCTCTTCTTTTCCGTAATCTTGTGACGCTCCAGATAGCAGAGCTTGTGGGTATCGGCCTCAAAGAGAAGCTTGTAGCAGACCGACCCCTTGCCGGGGAAGATGGGGGCAATCACATGCCCGACAACCGCCCCTGCGCTTTGGTTCACGTACTGCCAGTCGGACTCGGCCGACGGCACTATGTGCAGGGAGAGGTTGTCTTCCAGTTTCTCCAGGACTCTTTCATCCACGTCGGAAGAGAGGTCCTCCTGGGCTATATAGACTTCCTTTTCGGCAATGCTCTTCTTGAACCGGCCGTTGAACCATTCGCTCATCTTGTAGGCGGCCGTTTCGGATTCCATGGCGGCAAGGGTGTACTCCTGAATGGCCTGAAGAATGCCGTCCAGATACACCAGGTCGCGGTCGTCCGTACCCATGGCCGCCGCAACGGGCAGGCTCACCACCTCGTGCATGGCACTGATGCCGTCCTTGGCGCCGGCCCCTCCCTTCACCAGGGTCAGGAAACGGATGCCGGGCTCTTCTTCGCCCTTGAAAACGCTTTCTACGGGGATGAGGAAATAATACTTGTCCTGGGTTTTGATCTTTTCGAACTGCTCCAGGGAGCAGAACTCAAAGGTGGAAGAAGTCCAAATATAGGGGATTTCCTTGCGGAGGGCGGTGTTGAGCACCTCGTCCCCGCTCAGGACTATCTGGGTCATCTTGTCGGTGAAGTCGGCCAGACGGTGCTTGCGCGTGGTCACTTGCCCCTGGGCAAACAAGGGCAGGCCGATGACAAGGGTCAAGAGAACGATTCCTATCTTTTTCATTGGGCGATGAATGCGTATGTTATGCTTCCCATCTGCCGGGCCGGGGCCGTGGCGGAAGAGGAGAATTTGGACAGACGGGCGGCCCGGATGGCAAAGCTTCGCAGGCAGCCGTCGGTGGAGGAAATATCATCGTCCACTTTGGCGTTCACCACGTCTCCCCGGTTGTTGACGGCAATTATGACCACCACCTCGCCGGCGCCGTAGCAGCGGTAGGCCGGAATGGGAAGGTGGCTGGCCTTTCGGCCGTCCAGGCTCCACGACAGCACGGAAGGGCCGCTATAGGGCTTCACCTGTTCCTTCTCCGGCTGGGGCTTTACGGGGTCGGCGGCCGAGGCAAAGGCATCGGGGTCTTCCGTCTGGCGCTGTTGCCCATCCTTCAACTCCTGTGCCAGGCGTTCCGCCTCTTTGTACAGCTCGTCGGCATTGGTTCCGCGGTCGTCCTTAAGGGCCGCGCGGTCTACTGCCACGTTACGGATGGGAATGGCCTGCGCCGCTGCAATAAGCTCTTCCAGCTGTTCGGCCGTGAGCTCCTGCAGCCGGGCTTCTTCTTCCCTGCGCTCTTTCTCTTCCTGCTGCGTGAAATCCAGCAGGAAGCTGTTTTCCCGTTTGATTTCCTGGCCGATCCGGATAAGCAGCAAGACGATAATCACCGCGAGATGGACACTCACGGTGATGTATAATCCTGCCTTCTGATCCGGGGTCAGTCTCATTTCTTTCGCTTGGCTTTCTTCTTCTGATTCAGAGCCTTCTCTACAGTATTGGTAATGATGTCAATGGCCACCTGGTTGTGTCCGCCCTGGGGGACGATGACATCGGCATACCGCTTGGACGGCTCGATGAACTGCAGGTGCATGGGCTTTACCGTGTCGCAGTAATGCTCTATGGCCGTTTCAATGGTGCGGCCGCGCTCGGCGATATCTCTTACGATGATGCGCATGAGGCGGTCGTCGTCATCGGCATCCACGAAGATCTTGATGTTCATCTGGTCCCTCAGCTCCTTGCAGGTGAAGATGAGGATGCCTTCCACAATGATGACGTCGGCCGGTTCCACCGTAATGGTTTCCGTAGTGGACCGCGAGCAGGTGATGTAGGAATAGACCGGCTGCTCTATGGTGTGGCCGCTCTTGAGCTCACGCACCTGCTGGCACATGAGCTTCCAGTCAATGGCGTCCGGATGGTCGAAATTGATGTTCTTCCTTTCTTCTACGGGAACGTGGCTGGAATCTTTGTAGTAGGAATCCTGCGGGATAACGACTACACGTCCCTGCAACTGATTCACGATGGCTTTTACCACCGTAGTTTTACCGGAGCCGGACCCGCCGGCAATGCCAATGACTAACATAAACTCTTATTCTTTTATGGCGTCGGTGATGTTTTTCAAATCTGTGCCACCCTCGGCTACATAAGAGGGAGGGTGCCCTTTAGGGAGGGGTCGCGCAGCGACGATTTGAAAGACATCACCGATGCCATCATACTAAAACTCTGCGTTCTTTGGAGTTCTCGGGAACGGGATTACATCACGGATGTTGGACATGCCGGTGACGAACAGGAGCAGGCGCTCGAAGCCCAAGCCGAAACCGCTGTGCGGCACGGAACCGTAACGACGGGTGTCGATGTACCATTCCAGGTTCTTGCGGGACATGCCCAGTTCATCGATGCGCTGTTCCAGCTTCTCCAGGGAAGCCTCACGCTCGGAACCTCCGATGATTTCTCCAATCTTGGGGAAGAGAACATCCATGCCGCGGACGGTGCGTCCGTCCTCGTTCTGCTTCATGTAGAAGGCCTTGATGTCCTTGGGGAAATCGATGAGGATGACGGGCTTGCCGAAGTGCTTTTCTACCAGGTAACGCTCGTGCTCGCTCTGGAAGTCCGTACCCCAGTGCACCGGATACTCGAACTTGACGCCATCGGCCACAGCCTTCTCCAGAATGTCTACAGCTTCGGTGTACGTTACCTTCTGGAAAGCGATGCCCAGCACGCTGCGCATACGTTCGATGAGGCCGTCGTCGTACTTGTCGTTGAGGAACTGGAGGTCGTCCAGGCAGTGGTCCAGAGCCCATTGAACCAGGAATTTCACGAATTCCTCGGCCAGCTCCATGTTGTCGTTGATGTCATAGAAGGCCATTTCGGGTTCAATCATCCAGAACTCGGCCAGGTGGCGGGGAGTGTTGGAATTCTCGGCACGGAAGGTGGGGCCGAAGGTGTAGATTTCACCCACGGCGGTAGCGCCCAGTTCACCTTCCAGCTGACCGGAAACGGTGAGAGACGTCTTCTTGCCGAAGAAATCCTTGGAGAAGTCCACGTTGCCCTTCTTGTCCAGCGGGATGTTCTTCAGATCCAGGGTGGTTACCTGGAACATGTCTCCGGCGCCCTCGGCGTCACTCTCGGTGATGAGGGGGGTGTGGAGATAGACGAAGCCCTTCTGGTTGAAGAAGGTGTGGATGGCGTAGGCCATCTGGTTGCGGATACGCAGGACGGCGCCGAAAGTATTGGTGCGCAGGCGCATGTGCGCCACGCTGCGAAGATACTCCAGGGTGGTGTCCTTCTTCTGGAGAGGGAAGCGCATAGGGTCGCATTCTCCCAGGACCTGGATGTCCGTGGCCTGGATTTCTACGGCTTGGCCGCTGCCCACGGATTCCACCAGTTTACCTTTGACGGAGAGGGATGCTCCGGTGGTAATCTTTTTGAAGAGCTCTTCGTCGAAGAGTTCGGCGTTGGCTACGATCTGGATATTATTGATGGTAGAACCGTCGTTGAGGGCTATGAACTTGACCTGTTTATTGCCTCGTTTGGTGCGCACCCAGCCTTTGGCGAGCACCTCAATACCCGGCTTGGCGGCCAGGAGATCCTTGATTTTGGTTCTTTTTAAAGTTTCCATAGAATTCTTAACTACAATCATGCAAATATAGCATTTCTTTGCTAAAACGGCAACTTCCAGGCCGGTAAGTACGGCAGGATCTCCAGATACTCGAACTTGTGGGGGGAATGAAGTTTCAAGAGTTCGTCCTTGATCCTGGATTTGACGGCCGATGCCATCTTGTCTGACGGAAGGCCGATCAGATGGGCCACCGTGCGGTTGTCAAAGCCTGCCACAAAGTAGGAGTAGGCGAAGTAGTCGGAATCCGAGAGGTAAGGGAAGTCTTGCCTGAGCCGGACAAGGACGTCGTCCATGCGTGCGTTAATGGCACGCTGGAGATAACCGTCTCCGTATCCCGGTCCGCCCAGTACCTTGTTCCGGGTTAATCTCCACCTCCTAAGGATGAATTCCGGGTCTTTGTACTGCTCGTTGACTTTCACTTCCTGAGTTTGCCAGTACCACTCGTCCATGAAGCACGCAAGCAAGAAGATCTCTTCATGGATCAGTTTTCTCTGCTGGTTGCGGAGTTTGAGGAGGGACGCGATTTCGCGCGGGGCCTTAGCCTTAGTTCTTTTCATAACTTAAAAATTTTAGTGGGTTAAACCGCTAAAATAGGAGGTGATCCTGGGATTATGAAAGAACGGGCTGTAAAATAATCCGTTAGTTAACGAATTGTCTTTTAGATAATTATGGACTCTTCTGGAAGGCTGCCATACGCGTATTCTCTTGAGAAAATAAGTATTATTGCCCGGATAATTTATCTCTGTTCCGGGCACAAAAAAAGCAGCCCCGAAAGGCTGCTTTTTTCAAATTTGCGATGCTCTAGATTATTCCGAAGGCTTTCTGGCCGCGTACATAATCTTGAGGGCGGAGCAGCGACGCAGCTCCTGCTTAACATCGGACACAATACCCATGCGGACGTCCTGGTCCACGCGGAGGTTCACGGTCATGAGGGAACGCTCTGCTTCGGACATGGCGTCACGCTCGGCGGCGATGAAGTCACGGATGTCGGCTATACTCTTGAAAGAATCGTTGAGCTGAATGCGGGCATCGGTACCGAATTTAGCCTGGTACTGGAGAGTAGGGCTACCGATATTGATGTTGGCACTCAGGTCCTTGCGCTCCAATTTGGCAACCTCGGATGCGGCGGGCATGGTGACTTTCACCTTCTGCTCGGTTTCACGCATCTGGGTGGTTACCATGAAGAAGAACAGGAGCATGAACACGATATCGGACAAGGAGTTGGATGATGCCTGAGGGACTTCCTTCTTATTGCTGGAACTTCCAAATTTTGACATAATGCTTACCTCCTATTATTTTTTACCGGTATCCTTAGGCTCTGCCTCGGAGATGTTCTGAGGGACAGCCTTCTTCACAATTGCCTGCTCCTCCTCGGTGAGGCGGGAGAACTTCTTGCCGTAGTTGGCTCTGGAGAACTCGTCTCGGAGTTCGTTCACTGCCTTCACCAGTTCGTTCTGCACTGCAATGTAGGCCTGGTAGGATGTACCACGGTCGTTCTGCAGGGAGATAACGCCCTTGGAGACCATGTAGGTCTTACCTTCGATTTCCTTGGCTTCCTTTTCGGGGAGGTTAGGGTCGTTGGTAGGGTTGGTGAGGAACTCTTTGATTTTGTCTTTCAAGAGGGAGATATCCATGGCTTCGCTACCGGCAAACAGTCTATCGGCAGAGTTGATTCTGACGATGATGATGTTACGGCGGTTCACCTTCTGATCCTGGGCCTGCTTTTCGTCAGGGATAGGGGGGAGGAGGCGCTGCAGACCTGACTGATCACCCATGGTTGTAGTCATGAGGAAGTAGCACAGGAGCAGGAATGCAATGTCAGCCGTCGAACCGATTGCTTCAAATTTTCTTCTTGCCATGGTTACCTTTACTTTTTGCGGATGGTCATGAACACCTCAGATACGATGATGGACAGGATAGCTGCGCCACCAACGAGGTATGCGAGGTTGAGGATGGTGTCGGTCATCTTGAGTTCGGTAGCGGTCGGGGGCGTTGCGCCGGTGTAGCCGATAGCGGGAGCGCCGGAAGCAAGCAGGTAGCAGACGCCGAAGAGAACGGCTGCAGCCACAACTGCGATACCAATCTTGACGAGGCCCTTGGGGTTGGTGGTGGCTGTGACATACAGACCCACGCAAATCACGGAGACGAGAGCGATGCCCAGGACAATGTATGCCCAATAGAGCAGCGGATCTACCGTGCCGTTGTCTTCTGCGACAGTTGCCGGATAACCCTTAATCATACCCCAGAGCAGAACCGCCACGCTCAGTATCATCAAAACCCAAAGGACGATCTTGACTAATTTGGCGTATTTCTGGTTTTCCATTTTAATGGGAATTAAAGGGGTTGATTATTTCTTGTTGTATTTGACCATGGTGTCCACGAAGCGGATGGAAGAGTCTTCCATGTCGATGGACAGAGCGTCGATCTTAGCGATGATGTAGTTGTAGAAGATCTGGAGGATCATAGCAACGATGAGACCGCCCACGGTGGTGATAAGGGCAACCTTCATACCGCCAGCCACAACGTTCGGGGAGATATCACCGGCGGCCTGGATAGCGTCGAAGGCCTGGATCATACCGATAACGGTACCAAGGAATCCGAGGGACGGGGCGATGGAGATGAACAGACCAATCCAGCTGAGGCCGTTCTCCATGAGGCTCATCTGAACGCCGCCATAGGAAACGATGGTCTTTTCGACTACATCGACACCCTGATCGGCGCGGAGGAGACCCTGATAGAAGATGGAGGCCACAGGGCCACGGGTTTCACGGCAAACCTTCTTGGCTTCTTCAATACCACCCTTTGCGAGAGCAGCCTCAACATTCTCGAGGAGCTTGGTGGTGTTGGTCTTTGAGAAGGCCAGATAAAGGATACGCTCGATAGCGAGAGCCATACCGATGATCAAGCAGATGATGATCAGGGACATGAAGCCGGCGCCACCCTCGATGAACTTGGTCTTAAGGGCCTGGTGGAGGGGAATTTCCTCACCGGTACCGGCGAACAGGTCTACAACCTCTTCGGCTTCTTCAACCTGCTGAGCGGCGGGAGCGGCACCCTCGTCCTGAGCGGAAGCAATGTTTGCAGTGAAGGTCATGAGACCGGCTACTGCCAAAAACATGAAAAACTTTTTCATAATCGTTTTTGTGTTGTTAGTTATAAATTGAATTAGTTAGTAAAAATATTCTCCTATTTGGTCGTGCAATTTAGAAAGAAAAATCCGGTTTTGCAAGGATTATTTGCTTATTTCGCCACAGAGGTCCTTTTCCAGAAGGGTCTTGACCCTTGCATTATCCGGGGTCCGGCCCATGAGGCAGAACAGTTTTCCAAGGGCCGCTTCGGTGGTAATATCGCCCCCGGAGAGCACTCCAGCGTGTTTGAGGCGGGAGCCGGTGGCATACAGATCCATGTTCACGGTTCCGGATTTACACTGGGTTACGTTCAGAAGCACCTTGCCGTTGTCGCAGGCCTCGCGCAGGATGTCGATGAACCAGTCTTTGGACAGGGCATTGCCCGAACCGTAAGTCTCCAGGATCACGGCGCGGGTCCCCGGGTCGCTCACCACGGAGCGCATTACCTGGGGCGTCATGCCCGGATGGACTTTGAGGATGGCCACTCGGGTGTCCAGCTGGGTCTGTACCCGGAGCTGGGCGTCCCAGTAAATGGGTTTGCGGATGAGGTCCGTGTTGTAGCGGATGTTGATGCCGGCCTCGGCCAGGGGCGGGCAGTTGGGGGAGGCGAAGGCGTTGAAGGCCTCGGCGCTGTACTTGGTGGAACGGTTCCCCCTCAGGAGTTTGGAGTCGAAGAAAATGGACACCTCCGGCACGCGCGCATGTCCTTTCTCGTCCTTGGCGGCGGCAATCTCCACGGCCGATATCAGATTTTCCTTGCCGTCTGTACGGGGCACTCCGATGGGCAGCTGGCTGCCGGTGAAGACCACCGGTTTGGTGAGCCCTTCCAGCATGAAACTGAGCGTGGAGGCACTGTAGGCCATGGTGTCCGTGCCGTGAAGGATGACGAAACCGTCATAGTCTTCGTAGCGCTCCAGGATGAGCTGGGCCAGGGAAATCCACAGCGAAGGCTCCACGTCGGAGGAATCGATGAGCGGGTCGAAGGTATAGGAATCCAGCTTGACGGCAAACTTGTTCAGTTCCGGGACTTCTTCCTTGATCTGGCTGAAGTCGAAGGGTTTCAGGGTGCCGTCGGAGGGGTCTTCCTTCATGCCGATGGTACCACCGGTGTAGATAATGAGAATAGAGGAACTCATATATTAAACAGTTTCAGTGCATTATTGGTTGTGGCTTCTTCCACTTCTTCCAGGCCGATGCCTTTGATTTCGGCCACCTTGGCGGCGACGTAGGGGAGGTAGGCACTCTCGTTGCGGCGGCCGCGGTAAGGAACGGGAGCCAGATAGGGTGCGTCGGTCTCCAGCAGGATTTTCTCCAGGGGAATGCGCTCCAGAGTCTTGGCGATGGAAGCGTTCTTGAAAGTGACCACTCCGCCAATCCCTACGGAGAAATCGCCATACTTGTTAGCCCTCTCATAAATCTCGTAACTGGATGTGAAGCAGTGCAGATTGCCCCTCAGGTTCAGGTGTTTGCAATCGGCCAGGATGGCCAGCAGGTCTTCCCATGCGTCCCGCAGGTGGATGTTCACCGGCAGGTTCAGGGACGCCGCCAGCTCCAGCTGAAGCCGCAGCACTTCCTTCTGCTCCTTCACATACTCCAGCCCTTCGTGGTAGTCTAACCCAATTTCGCCAATTGCCACGATTTTGCTATGGTCATAGGGGGAAGGGTATGCCTTTCCCGTAGCTTCGGCCCTATTTTTAGCGGAGGGAAAGGCATACCCCAGACCTTTAGCATCGGCCCTATTATTTGCGGAGGAAGGGGCATACCCCTGACCAGATGCAATAGAAAAAACTAAATCCAGTTCGCTCTGCCAGTCGGCGTCTACAGAGCCGGGGTAGAGGCCCAGCATTTCGTAAATGACACCCGGATGGCGGTTGCCAATCTCCCACATGGCGGGGCGCTCACGGGAGTCTACGTCGGCCTGGATCATGATGCCCACGCCGGCGTCCAGCGCACGTTGGACGGCCTCTTCCGCATCCGGGAGCAGCCATTCGTCGTAAAAGTGCGTATGGGTGTCTACAAACATCCCACAAATATACAAAAACTTCCCCCAAAACTCAACTCCAGGATGCGGTGAGGGAACGGCGGCCCAGCAAATCGGTAGTAATCACCCCATCGGCTTCCAGGGAGCCCAGACTGGCCAGAATCTCAGGATAAGGCCGCTGCAGACAGGCCGAGAGTTCCTCGGCCGAAATACCTCTTTTGGCCTGGATGGCCAGCCCGACCGCCACCAAAGGAGAACTGGGACCGTACTTCCGGGTGAGGGCGGCCTGCAGCACCTTTTCCGGCGGGTCCCCCTCCTGCGAGGTCTTCCAGGAACCGCCCCCTCCGCGGTGCCGCCGGGAACCTCCCAGCCCCAACGCGTCCACCAGTTGCTCCGGCGAAGTGACAATCTGGGCCATCTGGGCCGATATCAAAGAATTGCACCCGGCGCTGCGGATATCGTCCAGCCGGCCCGGAACGGCAAAGATGTCCCGGTCGTAATCGTTGGCGAAGCGGGCGGTCATGAGGGAGCCCCCCTTGGTTTTGGATTCCACCACCACCGTGGCGCGGGACAGGCCGGCAATGATGCGGTTGCGCCTCAGAAAACTCCAGGTCACCGGTTCCGAGCCCGTAGGATAGTCCGTCACCAGGGCCCCGCCGGGGCTTCTGACTATGTCCATGGCCAGGGATTCGTGCTGGATGGGATACACGGTTTCTATGCCGGTGGCCATTACGCCGATGGTGGGCAGGCCGCATTCCAGGGCCGTTTTATGGGCAATGCCGTCCGTTCCCAGCGCCAGGCCGCTCACAATCACCGGCTGCACGCGGGCCGCGGCCAGGGCCTCCACCAGTTTCTGGCACCAGACCTTGCCATAGGGGCTGATGTCCCGTGTTCCCACGAAGGCCACCATGGGCCGGAGGCCGAAGATCTCGGCCGGGGAAGAAGTGCCATTCAGGTAAAGGCCCAGGGGCGGGTCGGAGCATTCCCGCAACGGGTCGGGATATTCCTCGTCCCAGAGGGTGAGGAAGCGGAAGCCTCCTTTGCGAATCTTCTCCATCTCCCGGAAAGCCCATTCCAGTTCCGAAGGGTCGAATTCCGGACGGGTTCCGTCAAAAAGGGCCAGGGCGCTGCCGGCCTCCTCCACCAGGGTGGCGGCCTTGGCGGGCTCATAACCCATCACTTTGTTCAGGGCGCATACGGCCACGGTTTCGTCGTAGTTTGTCATGGCCGCAAGATAAGGGGTTAAAACAAAAAACAACACAATCGTAAAAAAGATTGTGTTGTTTTAGGGGGTATTTTGTGTGTTTCTTACGATTACACAATTAAAAGGGCGTCGCCGTAAGGGCCGAAGCGGTACCCTTCCTTAAGGGCTTCCTCATAGGCGGCCATCACTCCCTTGTATCCGCCGAAGGCCGCCACGCTCATGAGCATGGTGCTCTGCGGCAGGTGGAAATTGGAGACGATGGCATCCGGAACGGAATAATCGTAAGGCGGGAAAATGAACTTGTTGGTCCAGCCGTCGAAGGCGTTCACCTCGTGGGTGGTGGTCACGTAGGTTTCCAGACCGCGCATGACGGTGGCACCCACGGCCACTACCTTCTTGCCTGTGCGCTTGGCCTTGTTGATGATGGCGGCGGCCTCCTCGGTGATGATGAGGCGCTCGGAGTCCATCCGGTGCTTGGAAAGGTCTTCCACATCTACGGTGCGGAAGTGGCCGATACCCATGTGAACGGTAATGAAGGTCTTCTGGATATCCTTCAGAATCATGCGGTTGAAGAGCTCGCGGCTAAAGTGCAGGCCCGCTGCGGGAGCGCTTACGGCACCCTCGTGCGCCGCAAAGATGGTCTGGTAATTCTCCACGTCCTCGGGCGTGGTTTTGGCCTTCACCCATTCGGGAACATAGGGCTCGCCCAGGCCGAAGAGGGTTTCCTTGAAGTCTTCATAGGAACCGTCGAAGAGGAAGCGCAGGGTGCGGCCGCGGGAGGTGGTGTTGTCAATGACCTCGGCCACCAGGCTCTCGTCTTCTCCGAAGTAGAGCTTGTTGCCGATGCGGATTTTACGGGCGGGATCCACAATCACGTCCCAGAGGCGCTGCTCCCGGTTCAGTTCCCGGAGCAGGAGAACCATGATATCGGCGCCAGTTTTCTCTTTTTTACCATAGAGGCGGGCGGGGAATACTTTGGTGTCGTTGAGGACGAAGGTGTCGCCTTTGCCGAAGTAATCTATAATGTCCTTGAACAGGCGGTGCTCGATGGCTCCGGTGTCTTTGTGAAGGACCATGAGGCGGGCTTCGTCACGCCAGCGGGTGGGTTCCTGCGCAATGCGGTCGGCAGGAAGGTCGAAGTTGAATTGGGATAGTTTCATTTGGCCGTAATTGTGATACTCTTTATATACGGCCGATAGCGGAAAAAAGTTTCACTTCTTTACCGCGTACGCGTCAAGGCGGGCCTGGGCGCTGGCACGGTCCACTTCCGTGGCACCGTTGCGGGCCATCTGCTCCAGGTATTTCTTTTCCAGCTTCACGTCCTTCTTGCTTCGGGCCAAAAGGATGGCGTTGCGCAGGGCTGTCATGTCGCCGGGGTCTTTCTTGAGCACCTGGTCAAAATACTTCTGGGCTTTCTTGTAATCCTTCTTGGTAAGGTAGTAGCTGCCCAGGTTGTTCACATACAGGGGATTGTCCTTGCTGTAGGTGAGCAGGTACTCGGAGAAGGACTTGAAGGCCTCCGAACCGCCGGGCGTTCCCAGGCGGAAAAGGGCCACGCAGTAATCCTGCATGAAGGCCTTGAACTGCTCGTCATCCACTTCTCCCATCCCTTCGTAAACCCACGCGGGGTGCTGTTTGAAGTGATAGTCGGCCAGGGCCTTGAGCTGCTGGAGCGTCATGTCCGGATTCCCCTGCTCGAAGGCCAGCATGGCGTCCAGTTTGGCCAGGCGGTAGTCCAGATGTTCGGGCGCGGCGGCTATGGCCTGGTCTATGGCCAGGTTGGCCTGGGCATACAGTTCTTCGTCAAAGTCCGTGACCTCGAAGTAATTGCACTTGTTTCCCAGCGAGTCCTTCATGGGGATGATGGGCTCCCGGCCCAGATAACGGTCCTGGGCCATCTGTTGTACCCGGGTGGTCTGGCAGCGGGTATAGCAGAAACTGAAGCGGGCCAGCATCTGCTGCACGTCGTCGGGGTAGGCTTCCTGCCAACGGTTCAGGAGGGTTTCCACGCCAACGCCGGCGGCGCCCACGCGGCCCACCAGGTTGTTGTAGCGGCGCAGGAACTCTTCCTGCGTGTAGGTTTCCTGTGCGCTTACGCTAAGCGTCACCAGGGATAAGATTATAAGGAGAATCCGTTTCATAGAACGTCCATTTTTATTCGTTTGGCTTTGGGGTACAGGTTGTTGCAGCGCTTTCCCAGGTTCTTTCCCTGGCCCAGGGGCTGCCCCTGGAAACAAAGGGTCACCAGGCCGAGTGGCGCATCGGCCGGCAAAACAATGGCGTCGCCGTGCAGGTATTTCAGTGCCGTCTCCCGGTCCAGCTCCACCAGCGGGGCTGGAGTCCCGGATGGGACGGGAGATGCGTTCCCGGGCGCATCGGCCCTCTTTTTAGCGCCCGGGAATGCACTCCCGACCCATCCGGCTGCATCGCCATGCTTCCGCAGGGCGGCCACGTACTGGCCCTCGCCGGGTACCAGACCGGGCAGCAGGAGCTGGCCGCAGCGCGTATTCACTACCGGCGGGAAGGCCGGGAGCGGAAGGATATCGGCACCCAATTCGGCCGCTATCCATTCCACGGTATCGTCGTTTTCAAAATGGTTGAAGGTGCAGGTGGAGTAGATGAGAATGCCGCCGGGAACCAGTGTGGGCCAGATATCGCTGAGGATACGGCGGCTGCGGGCGGCGCAGAATTCCACGGTCTTCGGCGACCATTCCGCCACCGCCTGGGCGTCTTTGCGGAACATGCCTTCGCCGGAGCAGGGGACATCGGCCAGGATGGCGTGGAAGAGGGGATCTTTCCCAAAGGCCGACGGGTCACGGGAAACACATCCCACGCACGCATCCCCCCAGGTTTCCACATTGCTGCGAAGCACGCCGTAACGGGCGCGCATCACTTCATTGGCCACCAGCGAAAAGCGGTCCCCAAAGCGTTCCCGCAGCGATGCCGCCAGGTCGGTGGTCTTCCCACCGGGCGCTGCGCACAAATCCAGTACGCTGCAACCGGGCAGCAGGTCCTGCGTCACCTGCCGGAAAACATGGCCTACAAACATGGCCGACGTGTCCTGCACGTAATAGCACCCGGCGTGAAACAGGGGATCCAGGGTAAAGACCGGACGCTCCTTAAGAAGGTAGCCGTAGGGGCCCCAGGCCACCGGCGTGGCATCCGGGAAGGGACAGGCCTGCAGTTTGGAAGGATTCAGACGGATGGAAACGGAAGGCGCCTTTTCCAGCGCCTCCAGCACACAGGATACCCGTTCCGGTCCGACCGAAACCGTCAGCAATTCCTGAAAACCGTCCGGGATGATTGTCATTTACCCGCCCACTTGGATATATCGAATCCTTCCGGCATCTTGCCGTTGGAGGCGTCTACCAGGCCGTCCACCATCTTGTCCAGGGCTTCCTGGATTTTGCCGGAGAGCATCATCTTCATCATGAGGTTCAGATCGGCCTCTATGGTCATCCAGAAATCGGTATGGTACGGGTTTTCCGCGGCGGGCTCGAAATGCATCACAATGTGGAAGGCAAAGGGGGCGCCGTAGTCTACCAGTTCTATGCGGGAGTACGGGACCCGCTGGTGCATTTTGACGCCGATGTTGAAGCCCTGCACCGTGGCGGTGAGGGTGTCCATGTCGGCCGTAACCATGTCGCGCTTGTCTTCCGGGAGCATTTTGGCGAAGTTGCTCAGATCCGTGAAGGACATGTACAGTTCGTAGGGCTGGCGGGAGACAATGCCGTGTTTGCTTTCTATATTGGTCATAAATATCTATCTTTGTGCGTTGCAAAGATAACAAAAATCATGCACAAGATTTATTTCGAGAAGCGTTGCATCATTATTTGTTCCCCCGACGAGGAAGCATTGGCCGACCCTAACTCCGTGGAATTCCACATGGGAGAGAAGGTGGACATAGGCGCGCTGGTGAGAATGTTTGAGGTTCAGGACACCCTGTCCCGCATTTACATTCCCTCCACGGACATAGAGCAAAGCTACCGGAGAATCTGTGCCGAGTTCAAGGAAGTGAACGCCGCCGGAGGCCTGGTGAGCAACCGCCGCGGAGACTTCCTGCTCATCTCCCGAAACGGGCACTGGGACCTTCCCAAGGGCCATCAGGAGGCTGGAGAGGACATTGAGGTGTGCGCCATGCGCGAGGTCCAGGAAGAAACCGGGGTGGACCAGCTGGAGCTCCGCCGCCTCATCTGCATTACGGACCATGTATACTTCCGCAACAATCTCTGGCACCTGAAGCACACCTGGTGGTACGATATGCTGTATACAGACCCTACCAACCTTACCCCCCAGCGGGAAGAGGACATTACCCAGGCGGCCTGGGTGGCCAAGAGTTCCCTGCCTCCCTTCCTTAAGAATACGTACCCTTCCATCCAGGAAGTCTTCCGCGAAGCCCGGATCTAATCGGCCTTCACCGTGCGGGCCGGGTCTATGCGGGCCACGGCGCGGGAAGGGATCCAGAGAAGAAGGAGGATGCCGGCGAATGCTATGGCATCGGCCCCCAGGATCCACAGCAGATTCACCCTCACCGGTACCCAGGAAACGAAATAATTGGCCGGATCCAGGGGGATGAGGTGGGTGGTTCCCTGCAGGAGGCAGAAAAGAAGGGCGGCGGCATTGCCGATGACCATGCCCTTGAGGACGGCTTCGGCGCCGATGCGTACGAACAGGCGGCCGATGGAGCGGTTGTCCATGCCCAGCGTCTTGAGGGTTCCCACGGTGGAAATGTTTCTGAGAAGCATGATCAGAAGGCCGCTCACCATGTTGAAACCGGCCACCACCGTCATCAGGATAAGAATAATGACCACATTGAAATCCAGCAGGTTAAGCCAGTCGAACACCTGCGGATAGGTGCGTTTGGAAGACGTTACGTAATAGTCTTCCAGCAAGGTGCCAATCTCCAGGGCCATGCGGTCCTGGTCGGCATTGTCTGTTAGGCGGACCTCCAGGGAAGAGACTTCATCGGCCTCCCAGCCGTTGAGGCGCTGGAGGTCTTCCAGTCTGGCATACACCAGCAGGTTGTCGTCCAGTTCTATGAGGTCCCGGTGCACGGAAGCAATGTGGAACTTGCGCACCCGGAGTTTCTCTCCCACAAAGTAGGTGGTGAGGTCGTCGCCCTCGCCCAGGCCCATGATTTCGCTGAGGCGCTGGGGAATGGAGACATTTAATTCGTCATTCCCGACCTGATCGGGAATCCCTTTCACTATTACCCCGTGGACTATGTCGCCGTTTTTCACTATGCCGGCGCGGACCACTACGGGTACCACGTCCCTGACCCCCGGAAGGGCGCGGATGGCCGCTTCCTGGGGAGGATGCGCCGGAAGGGATTCCAGCTCATCGGCCCCGGACGCGTAGGGGGCTATGCTCACATCGCCGGTCATGGCCGCCACCCCTTCCCGGATCTCATGCCGGAAACCGGAACTGACGGCCACAGCCACGATGATGACAAAGAAACTGACGGCGATAGCCACCGCCGCCACGTTTCCTTGAAATTTAAGTTTCCTCGATATGAAACGTTCCGCTACCAAATGTGCACGCGCTCTTCCTCAGGACGGAACATGGGGTCTCCTTCCTGGATGTCCCAGGCATCGAAGAAGGTCTGGAAGTTCTTCACAGACACGTTTACGCGGTTCACGGCCAGGGAGTGGACGTCCAGGTTGGTGAGGCGGGCCTTCTCCTGGTCGGTGATGTTCTGGGCCCAGATGGCGCCGTAGCTCAGGTAGAAGCGCTGGGCACGGGTGAAGCCGTCAATCATGGGGTCCTTCTTGCCGGCCACGGCATTCTCCATGGCGGTGAATGCGATGGACAGACCGCCGTGGTCGCCGATGTTCTCACCCAGGGTGTAGCGGCCGTTGGCGTGTACGCCGGGCAGGACTTCCACTGCATCGAACTGGGCCACCAGCTTGTCACCCAGGGCGTTGAACTTAGCCTTGTCCTCTTCCGTCCACCAGTTCACCATGTTGCCCTTGGCGTCAAACATGGAACCCTGGTCGTCAAAGCCGTGGGACATTTCGTGGCCGATGACCACGCCGATGCCACCGTAGTTCACGGGTTCGTCGGCCTCGGGATCGAAGAAGGGCTTCTGGAGAATGGCTGCCGGGAAGCAGATCTCGTTGGTGGTGGGGTTGTAGTAGGCGTTCACCGTCTGGGGAGTCATGCCCCATTCGGTCTTGTCCGTGGGCTTGCCCAGTTTGCTCAGGTTGTCCTGCACGTACCAGGCGCTGGCGCTGCGGAGGTTCTCATAGTATGTCTTGTCGGGGGTAATATCCAGGGTGCTGTAATCCTTCCAGGTGTCGGGATAGCCGATCTTTACGGTGAAGGCGGCCAGCTTTTCCTGGGCCTTGGCCTTGGTTTCCTCGCCCATCCATTCCAGCTCGTCGATGTGCTGGCCCAGGGCGGTGCGGAGGTTCTCCACCAGGGCTACCATCTTCTTCTTGGAGCTCTCGGGGAAGTAGCGGTTCACGTACATCTTGCCCACGGCCTCGCCCAGGAGGCTGTTGGGGACGCTCATGGCGCGCTTCCAGCGGGGTTTCTGCTCCTGTGCGCCGGACATCTGGTGGGAGAAGAATTCCCAGGAGGCGGTGTAGAAGTCGTCGCTGAGGGCGCCGGCATTGTTACTTACGAACTGGGCCAGGAGGTAGCTCTTAAGCTGCTCCACGGGAGTGTCCTGGAAGATCTTGTTAAGACCGTCAAAGTAGGAGGGCTGCTCCACAATCACCTTTTCCTGGGGGGCGATGCCGGCTTCCTTGCACATGGTGCTGAAGCCCAGGGCCGGCCAGCGCTGGTCAATCTGCTCGGTGGACATGGGGTTGTAGATGGCCTGCATGTCGCGGTTTTTCTCGCGGGGCCAGAAGATTTTGGCCATGGCCATTTCAATGTCCATATCCATGTCGGATACGGTCATGGGATTGTTGACACCGGCCAGGTCCAGAATCTTGGTCAGATAGGAACGGTAGCCTTCCCGGAGCTCCACGTTGCTGTCCAGGAGGTAGTAGTCGCGGTCTCCCATGCCCAGGCCGCCCTGGCCCAGGTACAGGACCTGGCTGTCGCTGTCCGTGAGGTCGGCGTCTACGCCGGCGCCAAAGAAGCCGCCTTCCGAGTAAAGCTGCATCTGACCCAGGAGTTTGACAAGGTCTTCGCGGGTTTGGATGGCTTCAATCTGGTCGATATAAGGCTGGATGGGCTGGGCACCCAGGTTGTTGCGGGTGGTGGAATCCAGGGCCATCTTGTAGAGGTCGGAGATTTTCTGTTCCACGGTTCCGGGTTCGGCATTCAGGGTGGTCATGCTCTCGAACAGGGCGTTCAGGTTTTCCTGGGTACGCTCGGCGATGGCGTCAAAACTGCCATAGCGGGAGAATTCCGGACGGAGCGGATTCTTGACCTGCCAACCGCCGGTGGCATACTGGTAGAAGTCTGCCTTGGGGCTGGTGGTGGGATCCAAATCGGTCAGGTCCAATGCAGGGGCGCTGGCTTTGGGGGCGCAGGCCGCAAAGGAAAGGAGAGACATCATGATGATCAATGACTTTTTCATAGAACAACAAATAATTAAGTAAGAACACGAATTTGCAAAATTACACAATAATGCGGATATTTGCACCCCCGCAGCAAGATTTTATGACGCTTAAAGAGATATCTATCCGATACGGGATTTCCACCCTGGGCCTCATCTTCGTCGCCCTGGGCGTGGGCATTTCCATCAAGTCCAACCTGGGAATAGCGCCGCCCTCCTGTCCCCCCACCATCCTCAATCTCCGGTGGACGGCTATAAGCGTGGGTACTTTTACCTGGATGATGCACCTGGTGTTCATAGCCGCCCAGGCCCTCATCCTTCGTAAACGCTTCCGTCTCAGATACCTGATGCAGATTCCCGCCGCCTTCGTCTTCGGTTACATGTGCGACGCCTCCATCTGGCTCTTCGACGCCCTGGCATCCCCGGCCACCCACTATACCGTACAGGTTCTCCTTAGCCTGCTGGCCGTGGTGCTTACCGCCATCGGCATCAAGCTGGAAGTGGTGGGCGACGGCTGGATTCTGGCCGGCGACAAGATTGTGGCTGTCCTGGCCGATGTGTTCCGCACACCCTTCGGCACCATGAAGGTCATTGTGGATGTGGCCCTGGTGGTGTTCACCGCCGCATTTGCGTGGTTTTCCTTCGGCCTGCTCACGGGCAACGGCAGCACGGTGGTCATCCGCGAGGGAACGCTTATCCTGGCGCTGCTCACAGGCATCTGCATGCGCTTTACAGACCCTTACGTAGAAAAATTATTCGGCCCGCTTGTGCCCCGCCATGAATAAATGGGCGAAGCTCATACGGGAATGGATGCTCCCGGCCGCCATTGTGCTGGGAATCAGCCTCTATCTGGTGTACCATTTCTCGCCGGCGCTTCATGTTTACGGCAAGTGGCTGCATCCCCTGGCCTCAGAGGGGCAGCGGTTCATTGTGGCCACCCTGCTGTTCTTCCAGTTCGTCAAAGTATCGCCGCACGACCTCAAACTGAGCCGCTGGCACCTTAAGGCGCTGGCCATCCAGGTAGGGCTTTTCCTGCTGTGCGCCGCCCTGGTTTTGCTGCTGGCGCCCGGTACGCCGCGCATGCTGCTGGAGTGCGCCATGCTCTGCCTCATCTGCCCCACGGCATCGGCCGCGGGTGTCATTACCGACCGGCTGGGCGGCAACCTGGCCTCTACGGTTACCTATCTGGTTATCATCAACATAGCCGCCACTTTCCTGATCCCTCTGGTGATTCCGGTGGTGAACCCGTCGGCCCAAATGGGATTCTGGGCCTATGTGGGGCACATTGCCCTCAAGGTTTTCCCCGTGCTCATTCTGCCGGGGCTGCTGGCCTGGGTTATCCGGTATACCACGCATAAACTGCAGCGCGTGCTCATGCGCTGGGCGCCCAATTCCTTCTATATTTGGGGAATTGGCCTTACGCTGGCCATGGTGCTGGCTACCCGTGCCCTGCTGTTGAGCGCACTGGATCTGTGGTCGGTGGCCGGCATAGTGGCCGTGTCCGTAGCGGCCTGCTTCTTCCAGTTCTGGGCGGGACACCGCTCCCACCGGGAAAGGACAGAGAGCATCACGGCGGGCCAGGCACTTGGACAGAAGAACACCGGTTTCCTCATTTGGCTGGGCTACAACTACATGACGCCCGTCACTTCCGTGGCCGGCGGTCTGTATGCCATCTGGCAGAATCTCTATAATTCCTGGGAACTGTACCGGAAGGAACAGGGGACCTTTTAGCGGGGATACAGCTTGCTGTAATACGCGTACGTGTTGAGCACGTTCTCTACGTATGCCCGGGTATGATGCTGTTCGGGCAGCTGCTGTTTTACGTTGTCCCAGAGTGAGGCGTCCAGGCCCTGCGCTTCGGTTTCCGCAATCAGCTGTCCCACTTTTCCCTCACCCATATTGTAGGCCGCCAGGGCAAATTTGATGGCCTCGGTGGGGCCGGCGGCGTGCTCGTAGAACATGCCCTGCAATTTGTTCAGGTAACGGGAACCCACCGCAATGTTGGCGGCGGGGTTCAGCAGAACCTCTTCCGGATAGCGTTTGCTGCGGATCTGCATGAGGCCCAGGGCGCCCTTGTTGGAGTTGGCGTCGTTGTGGAAACGGGACTCGTGGTATACCACGGCCGCCAGCAGGCGCCAGTCCCAGCCTATGCTGTCGGCACTCTGGCGAAGGATGTTGTCGTACTGGCTGATGGACGTGAGGCTCACCGTCTTGCCGGAGAAATAGCGCTTCTGCATGCGGTTGAAACGGGCCGATGCGGTGAGTTCCGTAATCCACTGGTTGATGTGGCGGAGGGCCTCCACCTCGTCTTCGCGTACCGCCCACACACTGCCGTCGGCAAAGGCGCGGGAGGTGGCCAGGCCGTCCAGCAGGGAGTCCGGAGGGTCGTTGGCCACTACCAGATCCAGGCTGCCGGTGCGGAGGGAATCCAGGACGCTGAGGTCCCGGCACAGGACAATATTGAACTCCAGGCCTTTGTCATCGGCATATTTCTTAACCAGCGAGCGGTGGAATTCCGCATCCTGGGTGGGGATGGCGCAGTGAAGGGTGCCTTCGGGAAGCTGACCGTCCACAATGTTGATTCTTCTTACGGGAATAAGAAGAAGGACCAGCGTGAGTCCGGCTCCATATGCGAAGGACCTCCAGTTCATGGTATTACCGGTTTCCTCCCAGCATGCCGCCCAGGCCGCCTCCCAGACCGCCTCCCAGGCCGCCGCCGCTGTCGCCACCGCCGCTAAAGGAGGAACTGGCGCGTTCCGACATGGTTTTCATGGCTCCCAGATGAGGATAGAACGGCCAGCTTATGCCAAACTTGAACATGGCGGGCGCCTGGATATAGTGATGGGCCGTGAAGTAGTCCTTGGACGGCATGGGCCATCCCTTGCCGGCATTCTCAAACTTGAGGAAGATGCAGCACTTCTTCCACTGCATGTTCACGAAGATGTCGAAGACGGGCGTGTTGCCGTATTTTTCCTCGTTCTGCAGGTGGAAGACGCCGGCCACCGGGTTATAGGCAGGGGCGTACCACAGGGTGTTGAAGCGCACGTTGGCACCCACTTGCATCTGCAGCACCTTGGCGTCAACAATGTTGAACTGCAGGTACCAGCGAAGGTTGAGGGCCAGCAGCGGCAGCGGAAGCACGTCCTGATTGGAGGAGAGCTGCAGCAGGGCCGAGTTGTCCAGGTGCACGGGGCCGAAGGCGAAGTCTTTGGTAAGGGCGGCCGACAGCACGCTCATGGGCGTGGTGTTCTGGCGGGCGATGGCCAGGGTGTCGTAATAGACATTGTTGGCCAGCAAGGCATAACCTACCTGCGCCTTCAGTTTCCAGCGGGGGATGTCCAGCTGGGCCCGGATGCGGGTGGTGGATGTCTTGGAGAAGTCGTTTTCCCACTTGAAGTGGTTGGAATAGAAATGCTGCTGGTAGAAGTCCGGTTCCTGGAGGCGCGTCTCGAAGTTGGCGCTCAGGGAAATGGGGCTCTGGGGGGCACGGCGGAAGGGGTAGATGCTCACCTTGGCATTGGCCTTCACGTAGAAGTCTCCGGCCTCGGCCCCGGCGAAGTTCACCAGGCCTGTGGCATCCCAGTTCAGGTATCGGCCCAGCATGCCTTCTGCTCCGGCGTAGGCGTAGAAGCTGTTCCAGCGGTGGTTGGAACTCTTGTACAGGACTTCATTGGGACTCTGGAGATAGAAGGTCTGGAGCCGGTTGCCCACGCCGCCTTCAATCTTGGAAACCAGCGCCTCTTCCTTCCAGGGCTGGAAGCGGACGAAGACACGGTTCTCCAGCCTCATGGTACGCAGGGAGTCGGCGCTCTTGCTGGGATTGATGTTGAACTGCCCGTTGTAGAACTCGCTCAGCTGGGCGTCCGTGTTGTCTACGTACTTCTTGGTATAGGTGGTATACTCGGTGGAGGTGCCTATGTAGCCCGTGGTGATGTTGGTGTTTACGGTATCGGCCTTCACCCAGGAGGTGTCTCCGCGGTGGCGGAGGGTTTCAATGAAGTCGAAGGGGATGCGGTAGCTCTGGTCGTAGAAGAGAGTCCTTTTCCTGTACCGGTTGCTGGCGGCGGCCAGGTTCACGTCAATTTCGCGCACGTCCACTAGGGTGTCCCGGACCCAGAAATTGTCCTGCATACCGCCGCTTTCCGTGCGGGTGCTCTTGTTGTAGATGAAGCCGCCGTGGGCCAGGTACCGCTTGCCCAGGTAGTTGCCGGCCACGAAGTAATTGCTGTTGCTGGTTTTCTCGTTCTTGAGGATACCGGCGCCGCCGTAGCGTTTCATTTCGGCCGCCACGTTCAGGGCCGGCAGGATGTTCTGCGTGGTGGTCACGCGGAAGTTGTCGGAGGCCAGTGTGGTGTTGGACAGCAGGTTGCCGGAGTATTCCAGCTCCGTATAGGGCGTCTTGGTGTTGAACTGGGGAAGGTTGTCGGCCGTGAAGGACCAGCTTTCCAGGGCCTGGTAGAAGGAGGCCGATGTCTCTTTGTCACGCTCGAACCAGTTGTACTGCTGCACGGCCGATCCGGGCATGCCCAGCCAGCTGGCTCCTACGTCGTTGCGCATGAAGGGGTAGTCGTAGAAGTGGTAGTTGGCCGTGGTGTCCCAGGGAATGAGTTCCATGCTGTTGTACAGGCGGTCGTGTTTCCAGGTGACCAGCCGTTTGTAATGCATGGAATCCGTGAGGAAAGAGGTTTCCAGGATACGGGGCGTATTCTGGATAGTGCTGTCCTTGATATGCTGGATGCTGTCTTTGCGGCGGCGGATGGAATCCTGCTTGCGGCGGATGGCCGGGAGCTTCACGTTCTCGTAGGTCCAGCGCTTGCGGTCGGCCTTGCTCATGGCGGCCCACTTCTTATCCCAGGCGGCCTTGGCCACCGCGGTGGAATCCAGCCGATAGAGGGAATCGATGCGGGGCCAGATGAGGGAATCGCCCTCGGTCTTGAGGGAGTCCACCACCAGCTTGTGGGTGTAACTGTCCTTGGTGGCCACGTACCAACGGTACAGGAAGGGGTCTGTATACTGGAGGCTGTCGGGCACGCGCATGGTGTCCCGGGCAAAGATCTTGGGCAGCGTGTCCTCCACGGGGCCGAAGAGGTCGAAGTCCTCATCTTCGGCCAATGAATCCAGGGGGGCTGCCTGGGTGGTGTCGGGCAAAACCTTTTTGGAAGTGTCCTGCGGGGCCGATTTTAAAGTATCCGGCGGCGCCACTTTCTTCTTGTTGGTGTCCTGCGGGCTCACGGTCACATCCTTCTTGGGGAAGAAGGCTGCCACGCGGGAGGCCCTGGAGGCTTCAACCCCCACGGTCTGAACCGCGATGCATCCCGCAATGGCCAGCGGAACCAATATGTCGCTCCAGAACTTTGCCATAACTTGCAAATATACAAATAACCCCGAAACTAGGCAAATTCCAGGCCTTTAACCAAGCACCCCCAGGCTGTAAGCCCGGGGGTGCAAGGATTTATGTTTAACTAACAACAACTTATATGAATAAGTTCTGGGTAGAAACCGCTCCTGCAAAACCCAGCACACCCAGTACCACCAGGATGATGAGCCACAGGACAAAGATCACCAGCCCGGGCTTCCAGGAAGGCGATTTGAAGCCGAAAATCATCTGGATGCCACCGTACAGGATGCCCACGAAAGGCAGGATAACGGCCAGGGCCAGGAGAACCACCACCCAGGTGGTGTTCAGCAGATCCAGGAACACGGGGGCATGTTCGGTGAGTTCCTCCATGAACCGGGCATACGGGAAGCCGAAGAGTTCCGTTCCCTTGAGGCTGAGCACGGAAATGGACGCCAGTCCCGAGGTGCCGGCAATGAGGAAGATGATGCCGATGAGTAGGATGAATATGCGGCCGAACTTCTGGAAGAAGTCGGACTTGGTCACTTCGCGGGCCGCGTCTCCCATTTCGTGGATGCCGGCCTGCACGTTGCGGCGGATTTCGTCGGCCGTTCCGCTCTCGCCGTTCATGGCCCAGCGGTCCTGTGCCGTGCGGGCAGCCGGCATGGCCAGCCAGAGCACGCAGTAGAGGGCCGGGCCGGTAAGGCTCCAGGGACCTCCATGGAAACCGCCGAAGAAAGCCACCAGAGTCAGCACTATGAATCCAATCCGGAGCCAGGAGACTTCTATGTCAAAATAGGCCGCCAGGCCGCTGCAAACGCCGCCCAGGCTCTTCTTTTCCAAATCGCGGAAAAGGCGCTTCCGGGGCTTTGCACCTCCGGCCGGAGCATCGGATACGGGGTCGTCGGCCTCGATGCGCTCGGGACGGCCGACCACGTCGATGACGGCCTGTACATGGGCCAGGGTTCCCACGCAGCCTTTGCCGCACTTGTCCAGCAGCAGTTCGGCCACGCGCTCCTCTATGCCTTCCATGATTTCCTTCCCGCCTTCCTGCTGCAGGTAGTGGGATTCCAGTTCGGCAATATATTTTCCAAGCGCTTCGGATGCATCTTTTTCCAGTACGAAGGCGTATCCGCCCACGCTTATCTGTTCTGTGGTTTTCATAGGTTATGCATTTTTCAAGGTTTCAATACTCTGTACCATTTCCTGCCAGGCGGCATCCATGTCGGCCAGCTGGGCACGGCCCTTTTCCGTAATTACGTAATACTTGCGGGGCGGGCCCTGGGGAGATTCTTCCCAGCGGTAGGAGAGCAGGCCCTGGTTTTTCTGACGGATCAGAAGGGGATACAGGGTTCCTTCCACCACCAGCATGCCCACGGCCTTGAGTTCTTCCAGAATGCTGGAAGCATAGGCCTCCTTGTTGCTCAGAATACACAGGATGCAGTATTCGAGCACGCCTTTGCGCATCTGAGCGCGTACGTTGTCATTACTGTTCTCCATAACTTACTTTCTATAATAGGTGGTGAAACGGGACATGTTTTCCGCCGTGGGGGCCAGGCCGCGGAGTTCGCACTTCTTGGCGGGCGTATCGGCCACCGGGAGGGCAATCCAGAAGATCACATAGATCCAGAATCCGGCGCTTCCGCAGATGAGCGCCACCAGCATGAACACGCGGATAAGGGTTACGTCCACGTCCAGGTAGAGGGCCAGGCCGGAGCACACGCCGGCTACCTTCTTCTCGTCCAGGTCGCGGTACAGTTTGCGGGGGGCCGATGCGGCCTCGCCGGAAGCGTAGCTGGCCGATCCGCCTTCCGCGGAGCCGTCGGGCATACCCAGGGTGGTGGCCACCTTGTTCACCAGATCCAGGGAAACCACTCGGCCGCCGTCTCCCACCTCCTGGGTGAAGAGTTCGGCCATGCGGCCTTCAATCTCGTCCATTACCTCGGCCTTCTGGCTTTCGGGGACGGTGAGTTTGGCCTTGAAGTGCTCCAGATAGAGCCCCAGGCGTGCGTAAGCATCTTCTTCGAGGGTGAAGTTGCGCCCTCCGAGGGAAACATTCACTACTTTTTTCATAGGTTATCGTTCGTTTAAAATATTTTCCGATGCAAAGATATAAATAATTTTTGGTACTTTGCAACACAAGGTACTAAAATTTTCAAAAATTTATACACGAATTTGGTTTTGTGCCGAAATCGTGCATGAGAAAGGGCGCTTTTGTATTATCTTTACACTATAGTGCATTTGTGAAATGATAGATCTTGCAAGCATAGAGCAACAGTATGAAGCCGTGAATGGGGATGTCCTTACCGGAATGGCCGGGCGGGACACCCATATCACCATTGCTGCCGGTGCGGTTGTAACGCTGCAGGACGTTTTTATTGTGGTGAGTGGAGATGACTGGGCCGGCATCACCTGCCTGGGGGATGCCACCCTGGTCTTGAAGGGATTCAACACAGTAAAGACGCTGTATGGAGAGTATCCTGCCGTCTTCCCCGCCGAGGGAGCCACCTTGTGCATAAAGGGACCCGGTTCACTGCAAGTGAGTTGCGGTGGCAAGGGCGCGGGCATCGGCGGTGGTTACCAGAAAGCCTGCGGGAACATCACCATCAAGAGTGGGATTATTGTGGCGCAGGGCGGGTATATGGCCGCCGGCATTGGCGGAGGGTATCAGAAGGGCTGTGGCGATATCGTGCTGGAAGGAACTGTGGTCATTTCCAACGGCGGAACCTGTGCGGCCAGCATAGGAAGCGGATTTTGCGGCCAATGCGGGTCCATTACCATCTCCGACAAAGTGGTTCAGGTTACGGCCGTCAAGATTGCCAGCGGTGAATATGCCAACGATAATATAGGCAAAGGCACAGGCGGTACCTGCGGTACTGTCAACATTGCCCCTAAAGCCAACATAATAGAAGAATCAGTGACTATAAAATGAGAACCATCCTTTCCTGCATATTGGCTCTCCTCATAGCCCAGGCGCATGTGCCGCAGCCGTCCGACACGCTGTACACCGCCCGGGCAGCCATGCTCGTCTATGGCACGGATCCGGACCGGGCGCTCACCATCATAGATTCGGCCCTCATCGTGGGCAATGTGGATGCCTTCGAGGCCGATTATCTCCGTGCCAAAGTGTATGCCCACTCACCGGTGGACCACCGCCTTGAGGAGGCCATTACCCTGTGCAAGGATCTGTTGCAACGGGATTCCACCCGTGCCACCACCGTTTCTACGGCCGACAACCGCAGCAACGTCCTTCAATTGATGATGGACGCCTACCGCAGGAAAAGGGACTACGAGCAGTGGCTCGTATACGCCACCCAGCTGGCCGATCTGAACCGCCAGTGGGGGCAGGAGACGGAAGCGCTGCGCATGGAGGCCGAGATTGGCGATGTGATGACTTATCTGGGCCGCCACGACGAAGGTCTGGCCAAGCTGGACCAGGTTATAAAGGACCTGGATGAAGGAGCGCCCAGCGTAAACCGGCTGGACGCCGGAATAGTGGCCCGCAAACGCAAGATTACCGTTCTGGACGAAGACGGCAACTTCGAAGCCATCATCCCGGAAGCCGCCGCCATTGTGGGGAAGCTGGAAGACTATGAAAAACGCCCTTCGGCCTATGCCGAAGACAGCTTCCGCCTGCCTCCTATCAAAGAGGACCGCGAGCGCTACTGTCAGTTCTACAAGGCCCAGGCCTGGGGCTTCCTTGCCCGGGCGTATGCAAGAGTTGCCCCTCCCAACTTAACGGAATCCCGGAAATACTTAGCCCTCTTCGAGCAGTCGGACTATGGCCGCAGTTATGGTGGAAGGGTGATGATTGCCCCCGCCTGGAAGGCCCTGGGAGAATGGGACAAGCTCCTGGACATCTACGACCAGATGGAAGCCCGGATGGGCGCCGACACCCTCAATGAAAACTACACCCTCATCCTGAAGGACAGGGCCGATGCCGCCACGGCCCAGGGAAAGCCGGCCGAAGCTTTGGCCTATATGAACCGCTACGCCGCCCTCCAGAAAGAGCTGAACCGACGGCTGCAGGAGAGCGAAGCCCAGGAACTGGCTGCCAAGTACCACGCCGAGGAGCAGGACCGCAAGATCCAGGACGCCCAAAGCGCATCGGCCCGCAAGGACGTCATCATCGTCGCCATCATAGTTTTGCTCCTGGTTGCAGCGGCCTTCTCTTTGTTCTTTGCCCGTCAGCGGTACCGGATCGGCGAAGAGCAGAAGGCATCCGTCTCGCCCGCCCCTAACCCCGAACTGTTCAACCTCATTGACGATGTAATCCGGAAGGAGAAACTCTACGCCAATGAGTCCCTCCAGCGGCAGGACATCCTGGACCGCTTTGACATCAGCCGCCGCACCTTGAACGACCTCCTCACCGTTCACGCCGACGGCCAGTCCTTCACCGCTTACATCAACGCCATGCGTTTGGAGGATGCCGTCCGTCTGCTTCGTGAGGAGCCGGAGATGTCCCTCACGGACATAGCCGAAACAGTGGGCTTCTCCCTCTCCACCTTCCGCGACCAGTTCAAGCGCCAGTTCGGAATGACCCCCACCGAATACCGCCAAAACCTCTAATTCATGCACGAATTTGGCACGGTGCCAAAAACGTGCATAAGGTGGTTTGTTTTTTACCTACATTTATTCAACCAAAGAATAAGTGTAGTCAATGTGTAGTAAAAACACCGACAAAGAAGTACCCGGCGAGGATCTTTTCCGGCACATGGACCATGTGATCCGGACAGAGAAACTCTACGCCGATTCCAACCTCCAGCGGCATGATATCCTGGTCCGGTTCGGCCTTTCGCGCCGCACCTTGTGCGCACTGATGTCGGCCTATGCCGGCGGGCAGTCCATTACCGCATACGTCAATTCCCTGCGGATGGAGGACGCTGAACGTCTGGTGCGGGAACACCCGGAGATGTCCTTCACGGACATTGCCGACAGCGTAGGCCTCACCCTGGCCACCTTCCGGGACCAGTTCAAGCACCGCTTCGGCATGACCCCGACCGAATACCGCCAGAAAAACTAAATCCCCAAATAAAGAAGTTGAATTATTATTCGCAGAAGATGCGAATTAATTTTGTATTTTATTCGCAAATATCTATATTTGTTGCGAATTAAATGACGCGGCACTATGTGGATATACGAAAGATACGACTGGATGCACTTCAACTGGGACAAAGACAAGATTTCGGCACTCGTCGAAAAGGTTAGTTCCGGTATCGGCTTTCTGCATGGCCGGATTGCGTCCCTTGCGGAAGATGACCGCTCAGGTGCTTCCGTAGAGATTCTCACACAGGACATCGTATCCTCTTTCCGCATTGAGGGAATCAATCTCAATACAGATGACGTACGTTCTTCCATCGTCCGTCGTTTGGGAGTTACCAATATTCAGACCACGGGCACATCCACCCATTTTATGGAGGGCGTAGTGGATATGATGCTGGACGCAACGCGTAACTGCAACGCCTCCCTGGACAGAGAGCGCCTCTTTGGGTGGCACAGCGCTTTATTCCCCACCGGGAGGAGCGGTTCTTATCCGATTACCGTCGGGAGCTATCGAAAAGGCGACGTCCAGGTGTTATCCGGACCCATGGGGCATGAGACAGTACATTATATGGCCCCGCCCGCCTCAGACGTGAACGACTATATGGAAGAGTTCATGTACTGGTTCAACAGCGAAACAGGAATCTCCAACATCATCCGCTCTGCCATAGCCCATCTTATCTTCGTGAGCATACATCCATTTGATGATGGCAACGGTCGTATTGGGCGGGCCATCGCAGATATGGCTCTGGCGTCAATAGGCGGAGGGAACGGACGTTTCTTCAGCATGTCCCGGGAAATCGAGAAAGAGAAGAAAGACTATTATGCCATTTTGGAGAAAACACAGCGCTTCAGCTATGACGGGAACATAACCCCTTGGCTGGAATGGTATGTCGCCTGTCTTGGCCGAGCCGTGGACAGCTCACTGGAAACGCTCAGCGGAATTCTCAACAAATCGGTATTTTGGCGCGAGTTCTCCGAGGTGGATCTTTCCCCGAGACAAAAGAAGGTGTTGAACATCTTTCTGGATGGTAAGGAGGCAAAGCTCACCGCGCAGAACTGGTCCAGGTTAGGAAACGTTTCCCTTGATACCGCATTAAGGGATATTGCCGACATTGAAAAGAAAGGTGTCATATCTGCTTATCCCGGCAGGACTCGGAAGGTAGAATATGCCATCAATTATGTGAAGGCCGATGAATTCCTGGGGCACTTCCGGGACGTTCGCGTTGAACCGGGAGAAAGGGGACAATACCTCACTGCCAGTTACGATGGAACCGAGGTCCGGGAACGGATATCCGACCTGGACTTTGAACAGTTCGAATCAGGTAGTTTGTCTTCCTCCGACCTGGTTCACAAATATATGGCATATCTTTCGGCCCTGCCCAGATGAAATAACCCGGGCTGAGGTTTTCTCAACTCCAAGTGTCTCATGTCATGCACGAATTTGGCCCGGTGCCAAAAACGTGCATGAGGTGTTTTGTTTTTTACTTACATTTACTCTGTAAAAGTTAAAAACAGTAAAACCACATAATTAAAACGGACATGAGAAAGTTATTCTGGATTTTATCCGTTGTCTTGCTTGCGGCAACCGCATGTCAAAGAGAAGCCCCGTACAATGACCCTGTGGGCATTGCCATGATTGTAAAGAACGGGCAGATTGACTATTTCCGCCAGATTGAGACTTCCTTCCGCGACATCTGCCAGCAGCAGGGTCTTGAGGCGTACTATTATTCCACATCCTCCGAAACGGACTACAAGGGGCAGGTGGCTGCGGTGGAAGAACTTGGCAAACTGGGAAAGAGTGCCTTGAAGGGCATCATCTTCTCGCCCGGCTACGGGCCGAACGGCGAGAATGCCGAGGCTGAGGTAGCCGCCCTGGCCAAGGAGCGCGGCATCCCCGTCATCATCCTGGATTCCCACGTCAGTGCCAATGGCCCGCTGGCCTCCTGCCCTTATATCGGCACGGATAATACCGCCGCTGGCAAGGCCATGGCCGAATATGTATCGGCCGACAAGGTGGCCGTCTTTGCCATGCAAGGCAGCCCGGGCATCGAGCGTGCCGAGGCCTTCAAAGCCGTTAAGCCGGGTGCCGTCATCTACCGTGTGGGCGACAAGTGCAACGACGAGGTGCAGGCCGTACTCAATGACTATGACGACTTCGTGTTCTTCAACGGCAACGACCTGGTTAGTGCCCTTTCCATGCTCCAGGCAGCCGGCAAGCGCGTCTACACCTTCGATGTTTACGGCGAGTTCCTGGATTTGCTCATGAAGGGCAGCCCCTGCCTGAGGGGCGTGATGGCGCAGAACACCTTTGCCATGGCCCGCAAGGCCGTGCAAGCCGTGCTGGCCAAGGATCAGCAGGGGGAGATGGTGCCCACGTTCTACATCAACGGCTTCACCCTGGATGCCGACGAAGTGCAGCCCTTCCTGGAGTTCTACAACAAGCAGGTGCCCGACCTCAACGTGGCCGAGAAGATTATCGGGAAGTGGATGTTTTACGACCGGAACGGCGAGCTGACGCCGACCAACAAGAAGAGGGTCTTCACCTTCGTCTCTACCACCAAGGCTTACGTCAGCGCAGCGCACAGCATGGAAAGTGCTGAATGGTTTGACCATACTGAGGCAGCTGTCGCTATCGATGGCAACAAGGTGACGCTCACCATGCAAACCGACGAGCATACGACGATGGTGGACGAGTTCGTCATCAATTCCATCAATGAATCGAAGTTCTCCGGCCTTCTCAATGTGACCGTGACGAAAGACGGCGACGTGGTGCGTTCCTCTGAGAGCAACATCCGCCTCACGAAGCAGACCGCCGACTACAGCGAGGCCATCCTCGGCCTGTGGGAATGCAAGGAAATGACGGGAGACCAGACGTACAACGACGCCAATGCCCGCCTCGAATTCCTGGCCGACGGAACGTACCGGTACTACCGCCTGAATGACAACGGGCGTTGGGAAACCGTCACCAACCGTGAGTTCCAGAATTACTTTGTGGACGGCAGCGTGCTCTGCACTCGCTGGAAGAACCCGGATGAGGACGAACTGCGCGAGTGGTGGGAAATCTACACCCTGGGCGAAGGTTGGATGGTATGGACCGCCCTGCGCCAGAAAGAGGACGGCACAACCTTTCAGCAAAATATGGTATGGGAGAAGATTGACCTCAATGTGACCGAGAAGATTATCGGGAAGTGGATGCAGACTGAAATCGACGGGCAGCCTGCGCTGACTAACAAGAAGACCGTTGCTACCTTCTATTCATCGACACTTGCCACCGTTAGCACGTCACGTGAAATGCGCAATTCTTCAACCGTATGGAGTATTAACCAGGAATTTGAAGTCAAAATTGAAGGCAATAAGGTTACACTCACCAGCCAGCAAGACGAGAGCACAACATTGGTCAATGAGTACATTGTCACAGACATCAACGATTCCGAGATGATTTGCACTTTCAGACACTTGACCATTCGCAACGGTGAGCAGAGTAATCGTCCAATGCAAGAAGTCCGCTTCGTCAAGCAGACCGCCGACTACACCGCCGCCATCCTCGGCACCTGGGAGGGCCGCTGCACCAGCGAAGGCTCCGAGTTCGACGACGGACAGGTGCACCGCTGGGCGTATAAGGGAGACGGCACATTCGTCTATTATGTAAAGGATGGCGACAAATGGGTTCCCAGCCAGAATACGTTGAACGAATACTTCGTAGACGGCAACCTCCTCTGCACCCGCTGGATTGACCTGGGCCAGGAGAACCGCGAGTGGTGGGAAATCACCATCGACGGCTCCCAAATGCACTGGACCGCCCTGCGCCAAAACCCCGACGGCACCACCTTCACCGCCACCTTCGAAATGACCAAGGTCCCGGGCATCGCCATGATTGCAAAGGGTGGCCAGATCGATTACTGGCGCCAGATAGAGACGGCGTTCCTCAGCATCTGCCAGGACAAGGGAATCAGTGCGTACTACTGCAGCACATCGGCCGATAACGCTTATTCCGAGCAGGTTGAGGCCGTGAAGGTACTGTCGGAGATTGACCCCGGTACGCTGAAGGGCATTATCTTCGCGCCCTGCTACGGCCCGGACGGCGAGAGCGCCGAGGCCGAGGTGGCCGCCCTGGCCAAGGAGCGCGGCATCCCCGTCATCATCCTGGATTCTCCCGCCACGGCCACGGGCCCGCTGGCCGGATGCCCCTTCATCGGCACCGACAACACGGCCGCCGGCAAGGAGCTGGCCCAGAAGGTTTCGGCCGACAAGGTGGCCGCCTTCGCCAAGATAAACACCCCGGGCGTGGAGCGTGCCCAGGCCTTCCTGACGGAGAAGCCTGCCACAGAACTGTTCACCGTATCCGAATCGGCCGCCAGTGAAGTGGCGGAAGCCCTGAGCAACTACGATGACTTCGTCTTCTTCAACGGCAGCAATCTTGTGGACGTGCTGGCCACGCTCAAGAACGCCGGCAAGCGTGTCTATACCTTTGATATCTATGGAGACTTCCTGGATGAACTCCTTGCCGGCGGCACCTGCCTCCAGGGCATCATGGCGCAGAACACCTTCGCCATGGCCCGCCGTGCCGTGGATGCCGTGCTGGACAAGGCAACGGAAGGGAAGCTGGTGCCCACCTTCTACATCACCGCCTCCAACGTCACTTCCCCCGACGTCATGCCCTATCTTCTCTACTACAATAAACTGGATGGGACATTACCCAAATAGATTTGCAGAGGTTGTCGGGATTGGCTAAATTTGGATTTAGTCTGAAAAGCGAAGTAAGCTATGAAGAAGAAAATCCACCGCAGGGATTTCCTGAAAATGTCGGCATCGGCCGGGTTGGCAGCCATTGTGGCGCCGGCTTGTACTAAGGGCCTCGAAGGCACTACGGACCCCGTTTCGGGGGAATCCACCCTTAAGGTTCCCCTGACGGGTCACGGACGCGCCACAGACCGGGACATTACCATCGAGCCCCCCAAGGAGACTCCCCGCTACGACATCATAGACAGCCACCTTCATATGATGGACTTCCTGGAAGACACCGACGGCCTCCCTGCTCTTACCAAAGCTATGGATATGGCCGGTGTTTCCAAGGCGGTCATCTTCGGCATGCCCATCGCCAAGCAGTGGGACGAGACCATGCCCAAGGCTCCCACCTATTATCTGAGCAACGACAGCCGATGCTACTACTATTCCGCGACAGACTATATGGTGGCCGAGGAAATCCTCTGTCAGGATGAAAAGGTGAGGGAACGCTTCCTGCCTTTCTGCTGTGGCGTCAACTGCAACGACCGTTTCGCGGCCGACCACATCCGTCAGATCCTGAAGCTCTTCCCCGGTTTCTTTGTGGGCATAGGAGAGATTATGAGCCGCCACGACGACCTCACGGCCCTTACGTACGGCGAGGCTCCCCACGTGAACAGCGACGCTTTCAAGCGCATCTATGACCTGGGAGCCCAGGAAGGCCTGCCGGTTCTGGTCCATCACAACATCACGGCCCAGTCCACGGAGAATATTCTCTATCTGGACGAGCTCCAGGAGGCGCTGGCCTATAACCGCTCCTGTAAAATCATCTGGGCGCATATCGGCATATCCCGCCGCATCGAGGTCAAGAACCTGACCCAGATTGCCGATAGTCTCCTGGCCAAGAATCCCAACCTCTGGGTAGACATCTCCTGGCTGGTATACGACTATTATTTCTTGGACGAGTTCCCTTCCAACTACTTCGACGGAGACACCTTGCAGGACTGGGTGAATCTCATTGAAAAGTACCCCGACCGCTTTATGATTGGAACCGACAAAGTGGGTCACTGGAGCACTTACCCCGCCGAGGTGGTGAAGTATTACAAGCTCCTGGACCGCCTGTCAGAGTCTACCTGCAACAAAATCTGCCGAGAGAATATCCTTTCTTTGGTAAAGAAATACTGATTTTTAGTTACAGGCTTGGAATCAAATAAATCAGGCCGAGGGTAAGCAACTTGTTGTTGGCCTGGAGGGGTATGCCCTCATAGGGGATAGTACCGCCAGCGCCGTTTTCAAAGCTGGCATATAGCCGGAAGGAGAGAAAATCGACGCTTCCGCTTACTCTGTACACAAAACCACAGGCACCGCCGCCGGAACTGACACTCAGATGGGCCACGCCGGGGAAATCCAGCGAGACACCGCTCCGGGCTTCCCAATAAGGGGCACAGAAACGGTAACCGGAATATAGGAAATAGGCGTCGACCGACAATTTGTCCCAGGAAGGAAGGACATAACTGGCGTTGACGTTGGCCGTGAACGGAACGGCTTTCAGCTTGAAACGCCCGTCCACAGATTTGGGCCTGATCACTCCCAGAACGTCTTCTCCCACCTGCTTGACCTTGGCCATGAGTTTATCGGCCTTCAGTTCTTCGGTGGTTATGTCTTTCAGGCCGTCGAAGGTATATGACCCGGCCGACGTTCCGGCATTCCCGTAATACCAGAGGATGCCGCCGAGGTCCAGGACAGAGGCCGACAGGGTGAATCCCTGGAAGGGTTTCCAGACAACGCCCAGATCCAGCGCCAGGCCTGCTCCCGTGGGGATGCCCAGTTTCCCTTTTCCGGAGAAGCTGGTGTAGTCCAGGTAGCCCTCCTGGTCTGTGCCAATCTTTTCGCTGCGGTTGGTAAGGTCCAAGTCGGCGTCCAAGTCCAGTTTATACTGCTCTTCCGTTGTGGTAAGTTCAAACTTCCGGGCCGACAGGTCTACGCTGTGGAGGCCCAGCAGAAGCTTGGCGCTGGCGCCGACAGACAACGTCTCACTGAGGGGGAGGGAATAGCTGTAGGAAATCTCGCCATACAAGTTGCCGAATGCTCTCAGAGAGGAGAGATCGAAGGGGGACTGGGCGGTACCGGTTTTTAATATCTGGAAAATCTCTTTGGGTATGGAAAGGCCAAAAGTGCTCCTGGCGCCCACCGCTACGGAATGAAATCCCCGGGAGGGGGCCTTCCATCCATAGGATACCAGATTGTAGTTAATGTCACCGAACAGGCTGTTCACCGCTTTGAGACCGCCCAAAAACTGAGTGTCAGAAATGGATGAATGCAGACCGGTCACCAGCTTGTCTCCGGAAGGGAAGAGGAAGGCGGCGGCGCCCACATTGTTCCGGATATTGCTCTGAAACTCTCCAATGCGCACAAATCCGTTTTCCAGCGAAGCGTTCTGCGCAGGGTTATTCTGTGCCCAAACGCCCGTTCCAAGGGCCAGCACCGCAATTGTTAAAACTGTTTTTTTCATAGGTTCGGAATGGTTATTCCGCCGGATACCTTGGCGCGGATGTTATTGAATGATACGGACTGGTTCATGTTGATCCTTTTATCTCCATCACCGTCCGGGGCCATGATTTTGAGTTCCAGTTCCAGGCCGGAGATATCCGGGATGGTGGTGCCTTCCTTGGCTTGGATGACAATCTCCAAGGGTGAAATGACAGGGTTTCCGGAGCGGCCGGAATTGACCTTGAGCCCCGGGGTAACAGTGACGTCCTCCGAGGGAACAAGGACCTCGCGCCCCTTTTCGGACATCTGTTTTACCAATACTTTTACGCTGGCGAGTTCCAAAGAGATGGGAATCTCATTGGAGACATCCATACAAATCCTGGCCTCTTTCACCTTGTACCGGGCCAGCGGGGCGTTCAGATTGTCGAGGGAGAGAGGGAGGGCCATGGGGAAATCGGCACTCATGAAGAAATAGCCCTTGTACTGGTAATCCAGCATGATGCTGCCGAAACCGCCCGAGGGATCCTTTTCCGTAATAGAGGCCGGCAGATGAAGGACCATGTTCTCCAGTTTGTAGTTGGCAAAGGAGCCTGCTGCGGATTTCTCTATCCGCAAGACCTTGGCATCGGCCTTGCTGGCCGCCACCGGCACCTTGGAGAATTCCTCCGCCGCCAAAGGGGCGTCGTCCTCGTCCGAGAGCGTCAGTTTTCCCGAGAAGGAGATTTCTTCCGTCAGGGGATTCCTGGCCTGAAGGGTGAAAACCTGGGGGGACAAACCAAAGCCAAGGGCGCCCATGGCACCGGCCATGGACTCAATGCTCCCGTTATTGTCCGGGATGGGGAAATCGGCCGGCAAGGTGGGGTCCGGAAGAGTCATGGAGATAAGCGCCACGGCGCCGGAATACAAGGTTCCGGAAACCTGGTTTACCAGATACCCTTCCTCGTCTTCCTGCACAAAACCGCTGATCAGGTCGGGCAATCCTTCTTCGCCTAAGAGCGATTTGGGCGACATGGGGCCGATGTCGCCCAGAGGGAGGCTCACCTCTTCGGAGAACAGCGTAATCTCCTTGTCTATACCACGGGAGAGGTCATACTCTTGGTGCTGGCATGAAATGAAGGCCAGGGGGAGGAGGACCATCAGGCAGCAATCTCGAAATCTCATACAAATGCTGTTTATGAACTATAAGCAAATATAATAAAAATTCGCGTGATAAAAAACATGACGCCTGCAAAAGATTTGCAGAGGTCGGAGGGATTGGTTAACTTTGTAAGAATTGAAACAATAATACATCACAATAATGCCTGAATTCAAATACGCTCCTATGTTTCAGTTGGGTCCGGACACCACTGAATACTACAAGATTCCCGGTTCTGAGAAGCTGGTAAAAACTTCAAAATTCGGCGGACACTGCGGTTGCGGTGGCAAGACCATCCTGGAGGTTTCTCCGGAGGCCCTTACGCTGGTGGCCCAGCAGTCTTTCCACGACTGTGAGTTCATGCTGCGCCGCGCCCATAACGAGCAGGTGGCGGCCATTCTCAAGGATCCCGAGGCTTCCGACAACGACAAATTCGTAGCCCTGCAGTTCCTCCGCAATGCCGAGACGGCCGTCAAGGGCGTGCTCCCGTTCTGCCAGGACACCGGTACCGCCATCATCCACGGCGAGAAGGGCCAGCGCGTGTGGACGGACTTCGAGGACGAAGAGGCTCTGAGCCTGGGTGTGTTCAATACCTATACCCAGGAGAATCTCCGCTACAGCCAGAATGCTCCGCTCAATATGTACGATGAGGTAAACACCAAGTGTAACCTCCCCGCGCAAATTGACATTGAGGCCACCCAGGGTGACGAATACCGCTTCATTATGGTGGCCAAGGGCGGCGGCAGCGCCAACAAGACATACTTCTATCCCATGACCAAGGCCACCATCCAGAACGAAGGCACTCTGATCCCCTTCCTGGTAGAGAAGATGCGTTCCCTGGGTACGGCAGCCTGCCCGCCTTACCACATTGCCTTCGTAATCGGCGGCACATCGGCCGAAAAGAACCTCCTCACCGTAAAGCTGGCCAGCATTAAGTTCTACGACAACCTGCCCACCACCGGTGACGAGACCGGTCGCGCCTTCCGCGACATCGACCTGGAAGAAAAGCTTCTCAAAGAGGCACAGAAGATTGGCCTGGGCGCCCAGTTCGGCGGCAAATACCTGGCCCACGACATCCGGGTGATCCGTTTGCCCCG
>JAFZWC010000073.1 GCA_017617475.1 Bacteroidales bacterium | reverse complement strand
AGGATCAAACTCTTCATTGTATATTCTTTAAATGACTAGCTTGCCCTGACGCTGTTTCCTAAAGAAACTGACGCTCGTTTAAAGTAAATTGTTGTTACAATTTCTCGGTACTTGCTTGTACTTTTAGTCTTTCAATATTGTCAATGAGCCGTAAAAAATCCCGTTCTTCTCAAACGGGACTGCAAAGGTAGTAAGTTTTTCTGAACTGACAAATTTTTTCTGAGAATTTTTCGAAAAATTAACAGATTCTTCGCTTCGCTCAGAATGACAAAGGGCAGTACTCAGAATGACAAGGGAAGTCCTGTTTGTCATTCCGAGGCCCGACAGGGCCGAGAGAATCTTATTTTTAGTATCTTTGTAGAATATGGAGAAGAAAGTATCGCTTTGGCAGATATTCGGGGTGTTCGCCAAGATTGGGGCTTTTACCATCGGCGGCGGATACGCCATGATTCCGCTTATCCAGGCGGAAATGTCAAAGCGTGGATGGATTTCGGACGACGACCTGCCGGATATAGTGGCCTTGTCGCAGAGTGCGCCGGGGGTGATGGCCGTGAACATCTCCATCTTTGCCGGGCACAAACTGCGCGGCGTCAAGGGCAGCCTGGCCGCCACCTTAGGCAGCATCCTCCCCTCTTTCCTCATCATCCTGGCCATCGCCCTGTTCTTTACCGCCTTCAAAGACAACCCGTGGGTAGAGCGTGCCTTCAAGGGAATTCGGCCCGTAGTCATTTCCCTCATTGCCATTCCCATGGTCAAGATGGCGCAGAAGAGCTGCAAGAACTGGTGGCAATGGCTGCTGGCCGTGGTGTCCCTGGTGCTGGTGGCGTTCCTCAACGTTTCGCCCATATATATTATATTGTGCGTGCTGGTGATAGGATTCAGTGTGACGTATTACAGGCTGAAAGGAGATTCTTCGCTTCGCTCAGAATGACAAAGGAGCCTTCAGAATGACAAAGGAACCCTCAGAATGACAACAATCGCTCTCATATTGCAGCTGGCATGGACCTTCTTCGTGATTGGCGCCTTTACCATCGGCGGCGGGTATGCCATGCTGTCCCTTATCCAGAACCAGGTGGTGGTGGAGCATCCCTGGATTTCCGAGAGCGCCTTTACGGACATTGTAGCCATTTCCCAGATGACGCCGGGGCCCATCGGCATTAACAGCGCCACTTATGTGGGTTATAACGTCCTGTTCAACGCCACCGGCAGCCAGGTGCTGGGCGTCTGCGGTTCCCTTACCGCCACGCTGGCCCTCATTCTCCCTTCCTTCTTGATTATGCTGCTTATTGTGCGCTTCTATCTGAAGTTCAAGAGCAGCCGCCTGTATGCGGGAACCATGAGCTGGCTCAAGCCCTGCGTGGTGGGGCTCATCGGCGCCGCCGCCATTATCCTCATCATAAAAACCACCTGGATGGGCGGTGCGCCAAACATCCAAGTGGTTTCCGAAAACTTTCCCGACCGGAAAAGCTGGGTGCTCCTGGGCGGGGCTTTCGTGGCCGGTTACTGGGGAAAAGTGAATCCCATCTACGTTATTCTGGCCGGCGCCGCGCTGGGGCTGCTGCTGTACTGATTACCAGCTTACCGGGTTTTCCTTCAAATACTCTTCCAACTCTTCACGAGTACGGGCAGGCTGACGGTCCAGGCCGATGAGTCCGCGCACATCCATGCAGTAATTCAGGCCCATTTCGTCAAACATGGCGAAGGCATGATCCAGGGAAGCGTTGAAGCGGACGTAGTCCTTCTTGTCGGCCGCGCACCACTGCACCTCCGAAAGGGCACACATGCGGGGCAGGAGCATATACTCCAAGTGCTCAGGCGTAGCCACATATTCCGTCCACATATTGGCCTGTACGCCCAGGATATGCGGCTGGGCAATGGGATCCAGGCCGTCGAACGGCTCATAGGCATAGACTTTCTCCACGGGCAGGAAGCCGCCGATGGCGAAAGGTTCCTTGTCACGCTCCCTGCTCTGATAATAGTCGAAATACAGGAAGCTGTTGGGGGTCATGATGGCGTCGAAGCCCTTGTTGGCGGCCGCGATACCACCCTTTACGCCGCGCCAGCTCATGACCGTGGCGCCGGGGGCAAGGTTGCCTTCCAGGACCTCGTCCCAGCCGATAATCTTGCGGCCCTTGGAATTGAGGAAGGCCTGGATACGGGCGGTCACGTAGTTCTGCAGGTAGTGCTTGGCCATGGGGCCCTTCTTGATGCCCAGCTCCTTCATCTTGGCAGCGCACTTGGGGCAGTGCTCCCACGGAATGCCCATGTCTTCATTGAAGGCCTCGTCACCGCCGATGTGGATGTACTCGGAGGGGAAGATGTCGATGAGTTCGGTGAGCACGGTCTCCAGGAAAGTGTAGACGTCTTCGTTACCGGCGCAGAGAATGTCGGGAGCAACGCCCCAACGGGTCCACACCTCGTAAGGACCGCCGGTGCAGCCCAGCTCGGGATAAGCGGCCAGGGCAGCCACCATATGGCCGGGCAGGTCAATCTCGGGGATTACGGTAATGCCACGGGCGGCGGCATATTCCACAATCTCCTTCATCTCTTCCTGGGTATAGAAACCGCCGTAACGGATGCCGTCGTTGGAGTTCCAGTCCTTCTTAATGACGGTTCCGTTACGCCAGGCGCCGATCTCGGTGAGCTTGGGATAGGCCTTCACCTCCATGCGCCAGCCCTGGTCCTCGGTAAGGTGCCAGTGGAAGCGGTTCAGCTTGTAGGCCGTCATTACATCCAGGTAGCGCTTGGTCTCTTCAATGGTGAAGAAGTGACGGCAGGGATCCAGATGCATACCGCGGTAGGCAAAACGGGGCTGGTCCTCGATGTGGCCGCAAGGGAGCACCCAGTCGGCATCGGCCTTCTTGTTTCCATAGATGGCGGCGGGCAGCATCTGCTTGAGGGTTTCGCAGGCGTACACAAAGCCGTTGAGATCCAAAGCTTCCACGCGGGCGCCCTTGGGCGTGATGTCAATCACGTACTGCTCGGGAGCGAGGTCGAAGTTGACGGCAAACTCAATACCGCCCTGGGCAATCTTGCACTTGGTGCCGGTAACGGTTTCCAGGGCGTGGACAAAGCGGAGGATGGCATCCTGGGAGGCCGGATCCACGTTTTCGTCCATGTCGTAGGCGGCACCCTTGACGCAGAAGACACCCTCGGCGATGTTTACCTCGGCCGGCATGGGGATTACATGGAACTCCTGTGCAACAGGTTTGGCGCAGGCCATCACGGCCAGCGCAGCAAAAAGAATGGTTAGTTTTTTCATATGGTTATGGATTATTGATTATTCATTATTGGCCGACGGCGAAGCAGCACCCAGGAAACAACGCCATAAGTGCCGATGAGCAAGGTATTCACCGCCAGCTTGGGAAGCATAGAACCCGCGCGGAGGTCGCAGAAATACAGGCCGGCATAAGTAAGTCCCATCAGGAGGAAGATAATGCCGATGCGCTTCCACTTGTAGGGAATGGGATAGTACTTGGAGCCCAGCCATGCGCTCAGGACAAACATCACCAGATAGCTGGCCAGGTGCCCGAAGGCCGATGCCCAGTAGGAAAAGCGCGGCATGAACACCACGTTCACCACCGTGGTCACCAGCAGGCCCGCCAGGGTAATCCAGATGGCCATGTCGGTTTTGCCGGACAGCTTGTACCACATGGACACGTTAAAGAGCATGCCCAGCAGCATATAGCTAAGCAGCATGATGGGCACAACGCCGATTCCCATGCGGAAGTCCCGCCCCAAAAACAGCGAGATAATGTCAATGTACCCCACCACACCCAGCAGCACCAGGCCGCAAAATGCCGTGAAGTACTCCATGACCACGGCGTACAGTTCCTTGGAACCCTTGTCCTTGGCGCGCTGGAAGAAGAAAGGCTCGGCCGCATAGCGGAACATCTGGATGAAGAGGTTCATTATCACGGCCAGTTTCACCGCCGCCTGGTACACGCCCAGCGTGGCCTGCCATTGGGCCGACGAAGTGTCGAAGAAGCGGAACAGCACCCGGTCCAGGAAGTCGTTGGCCACGCCCGGCAGGGCTGCAATCATGAGCGGCAGCGAATACAGTAGCATGCGCTTGACCAGCCCGCCGTCCCAAACCAGCTTAAGCCGCACGATATCCGGAACAAAGAGGAACAGGCACAGCACGCAGCTGATGAGAATGGCAAAGATGGGATAGGTAAAGTCCGGCTGGGCGGGATACACGAAGAACAGCACCAGGTTGGCGCACGTCTCCGTAAGAATCTTCACGGTCTTGAGCACGGCAAACTTCACGGCCTTGTGCTCCTGCCGGAGCTTGGCGAAGAGGATGGCGGTGATGCTGTCGCAGAAGAGGATGGAAGCCACGTAAATGATGAGACGCTTGTATCCCACATACCCCATGGCGGCCGATAAGGGGCCGGAAAAGGCCACCATGCAAGCCAGAAAGGCCAGATTAAGGCCGAAGACAGCGATTAGCGCGCCGGAATACACCTTGCGGGGGTCTTCCCCATCCTTGTTGGCATAACGGAAGCAACCCGTCTCCAATCCCAGCACCAGAACCACCTGCAGGATGGCAATGTAGGCCATGAACTCCGTCACCACCCCGTACTGCATCTGCGTAAGCGTACGGGTATACAAAGGGACGAACAGGAAGTTCAGAATCCTGGCCAGAATGGAGCTGAAGCCGTAAATGGCGGTCTCCCCTGCCAATTGTTTCAACGGGTTTGCCATATTTAATACAAAATTAGTTAATTTTGTGAAATAACTGTCATTCTGTGTAGACTCTCTGTCATTCTGAGCGAAGCGAAGAATCTGTTTTATTTAGAAGATGATGATGAAAAAACTATTATTTATTGCTCTGACCACCTGTCTTTTAGTGGCCTCCTGCAAAACCCGCAGCGGACAAAATGTTACCGTAGACCTCACGGCCCAGGACAGCCTGGCCGCCGTCAAGGCCGCCCAGGCCCTGCCCGAAGAGCCTGTCTTTGACATTGTCACCAGTGAGGGCACCATCCGCGTGCGCCTGTTCAAGGACACGCCCCTCCACCGCGACAACTTTGCCAAACTGGCCCTCGCCGGCTATTACGACAACCTCCTGTTCCACCGCGTCATCAACGGATTCGTAATCCAGGGCGGAGACCCCTTCACCCGTGACACCTCCCTGGTGGCCCAGTGGGGAGAAGGCGGCCCCAGCTACACCATCAAGGCCGAGATGAGGGATGCCGAAGGCAATCCCCTCCATACGCACGTGAAAGGCGCCCTGGCCGCCGCCCGGCAGGGAGACCTGGCCAACCCGTTCAAGGAGTCTTCGGGCTCCCAGTTCTATCTGGTCCAGGATCCCGACCACTGCACCCATCTGGACGGTGAATACACGGTATTCGGAGAAACCATCGCCGGACTGCACGTGATCGACCGCATTGCCGCCCAGCCCACTGACCGGATGGACCGCCCCATAGACGATGTGAAAATTATTACCATCAAGCCTAATAAAGAGCTAAATAGCAAATAATCCGGCACAGTATTTGCAGATATAAAGACGAATAGTTTTTTAATAGGTTAAGTTTTTAGGTTAGAATGAAAACGGCCCCTGCTGGGAAGCACGGGCCGTTTTTTTAGTCAGCAAGGCAGCTGTCCATCAGCTGTTCCAGGGCTGGTTTGTCCAGGTTTTGGCCGATGAATACGATCTTCTGCATGCGGTCTCCGTACTGGGGGTCCCAGTCGGCGCGGAGCTTGCGGTCGCGGTTCATCATTTCCTGAAGCTCGTCTTCCGGCATGGTGGCGAACCAGAGGCCGCAGTCCTTGAGGGTTTTCTGGCGGCCGGCCTGCTCAAAGAGGAAGCACTTGTCCGTGTCGTTGGAGAAGTAGCACAGACCCTTGGCGCGGATGATGTTGGAAGGCCATTTGGTGGCTACCATGTGGTCGAACTTGTTCAGGTCCAGGGCCGGACGGCGGGTGTACACGTAGGTGTCGATGCCGTACTCCAGGGCTTCGCCTTCGGCCTCTTCTTCCTCGTCTTCGCCTTCGATGGCGGCAATCCATGCGGCCGAGGTGGCCACGGCGTCAAAGTCGAACATGCCGGTGTAGATAATCTCGTCCAGGTCCACGTCGCCGTAGTTGCATTCCAGCACCTTGGCGCCGGGATTGATGGTCTTCACTATGCCGCGGAGTTTACCCAGCTCGTCGGGGGTGATATCGGCCGCTTTGTTCAGGATTACGATGTTGCAGAACTCGATCTGCTCGATGACCAGGCGCTCCAGGTCGTCCTCGCCGATGTCCTCTTTCTGGAGGGCGGCGCCGCTGTCGAACTCGTCCTTCATGCGCAAGGCGTCCACCACCGTGGCGATGCAGTCCACATAGGGCGCACCGTTCCGCACGGCCTGAGGAGCCAGGGCGGGCATGGTGCTGATGGTCTGGGCAATGGGGGCGGGCTCGCAGATGCCGCTGGCCTCAATCACAATGTAGTCGAACTTGCGGGCCGATGTAAGATCGGCCAGCTGGGCCACCAGGTCCATCTTGAGGGTGCAGCAGATGCAGCCGTTCTGCAGGGCCACCAGACTGTCGTCGGTTCCACCCACAATGCCGCCTTTCTCGATGAGGCTGGCGTCAATGTTCACCTCGCCGATATCGTTCACAATAACGGCGAACTTAATGCCTTTCTTATTGGAAAGAATGCGGTTAAGAAGCGTGGTCTTGCCACTTCCAAGGTAACCGGTAAGAAGAAGGACAGGAACGTCCTGACGTTGCAGTTGAATCTCCATAATATCTATCCCTTTCAAAAAGTCGCGCAATTTACGAAATTTTCCTGTAGATTTTGCGATTAATCAAAAAGTTCTTATCTTTGCAGTCCCGTTTTTCGCGGGAAGTCAACTTGGAGAGATGCTCGAGTGGCTTAAGAGGCACGCCTGGAAAGCGTGTATACTCCAAAAGGGTATCCCGAGTTCGAATCTCGGTCTCTCCGCACAAAAAAGACAGCCCAGGGCTGCCTTTTTTCGTTATTTAATTGCCTCGGTGAGCGGAACGAATTCGTAGCCACGGCGCTTGAGGGTGCGGATCAGCTCCGGGAGCTTGGCGTAGAACTTGTCTGTGCGGGCGTCCTCGGTGCCCAGATGGATGAGCATGATGTGCCCGTTCAGGCCCGAAGCTTTCTCTACGGAAAGCACCTTGTCCATGATGAACTTGCTGCTGTAGTAGTTCTTCATGTCGGGCGTGGTGTAGTCTCCGTTGGTATAGGTGCCGTTGGTGTAATTGACCAGCGTCAGGCCCATGGAACGGGCCCAGGAGGCGATGGCGGCGTTATAATACTCGTACGGCGGCATAAAGAGGGGGGCCGATGCCGGCGTAATGCCGAAGGGTGCCATTACCTCATAGCTCTTGCGGATATCGGCCTCGAACTCCTCGCGGGTGACCAGGAGGGAATCCCGATTGCCCCAGGGGGCGTAGAGCAGGTGGCCGTAGCTGTGGCTGCCCACGTAGTGGCCGTCGGCCAGTAAATCCTTCACCACCTCCGGGAATTTCTCATAAAACTCACCCGTAAAGAAGAACGCGCCCTTGATGCCGAAGCGCTTCAGGGTGGCGCGGATAGAGGCGGCGCCATCGGCCTTGTCGGCCGCCGTGAAAACCAGCGAAATGCGCTTTTGGGAAGGGTCCGTGCGCACTATGCCACCCTGGAACATCACGTTGCGGCGGGCCTGCTGGCGGCCTTCCATCTGATAGGCCGACAACGGGAACGTAAGGCTGGCCGTGCCGTCCATGGTGGGCTCGTTGGTGGAGTAGTCGTGCGTGGAATCGTGGTACACCATGCGGCCGGGCTGGAACTGATCGTAGTTGTTGCCGCCTTCCGTGCTGATTCCCAACAGGGAGTTGAAAATGGTGTCGTACACCGGGCCGTCCACCAGGCCGCCGGTGGTATTTCCCAGCTTATAATTAATAATGAAAGAATGGGGCTGAAGCGGATAAGTTCCGCCCTTGGGCAGTTCCACTATCATGCTCACGCCCCAGGGGTTGCAGCCGAAGAGCCAGTCCCGCAGCGCGCCCTCCATTTCCTCGAAGGTGCGGTCGCCGGTGAGTTGCCGGTACAGGATGCACTGGGACAGCATGGCCGTGGTGAGGTTGTTGGAGCACCAGATATTGGGAATGCCGTAAAGGAACGGAGAACCCTGTGCGCGGTCCAACACGCGGGCGATGCCGCTGCGAAGGTTACGCACGAACTCTTCCTTACCCTCCGAAGCCAGCTGAACATGGCCCATGTTCATGAAGGGGTACCACTGGTAGTGGCGGGCACTGTCGGCCCCCATCCAGGGTGTGACGGGCTCCTGACGGCCGTATTCCACGGCTTCCATGAGGTACTTACGGTCGCCGGTAAGGCGGTACATTTCCACGCCGGCCAGTTCCATGTCGTCCACCCAGTTGGTTTCCTCGTAGATGTACGGGCTCACCACCGAGGCGGTCTGGTGGAAGCCGGGGAAAGCCTTGCCGGTTTGCCAGGCATCGGCCGCCTTGGCCTTGATACGGGCGGCCAGTTCGGGGTAGAAGGGCTCCAGCACGCGGCTGCCGATGGAGAAGGACGAGGCATATTTGCCCACGATGGAAGCCTTGCCCGTGGTAATGTTCACGCCGCCGTTACGGCCTTGCTGCTGAGGCTCGCCGGTGCAGTAATAGACCGGACGTGCTCCGCCCTTGCCCCAGCCGTAGTCGGCCTGGTCTTCCGGCGGACGGCGCATGCCCACGTGGTCGCGGTCATCGGCCAGCTGGTTGTAGAACTCTCCGGGCTCCGGGTTCATGCGGTCCAGCCAGTCCAGGCCCCAGCGAATCTCGTCCACGATGTCCGGGATGCCGTTGGCGCCGGGCGTTCCGTCGGTCTGGTAAGCGTCCCCGAAGGCTTCGGGGTTGGTTTCATAGGCGTATGCCATCTGGTAGATGGCATTGGCCGTGGTAGTGGTGTACTGCAGGCAGTCGGAGGCGTCGTGCCAGCCGCCGCGCACATCCAGATGCTGGCCGCTCTTGGTGGGATGGTAAATAATAATGGCGTCCTTGGTGTGGCAACTGTCCTTCAGGAAAGGATTCCAGCCGCAACGCTGCTGCCGCATGTAATTAAGCACGAAATCGGCCGCTCCTTCATACACCTGGGGGCCGATGGGAAAGGTCTCCGAGGTGCCGTCCCCCGCCACGATGCGGTATGCGCCAGGGGTCTGGAAGGCGCTGAAATCCAGCCTTGCGGTAGCCGCCATTTGCCCCAGAGGGCCCGTGGGGCGGGCATCGGCCCGGAAAACCTCCGCGCCGGTGTAAGCGTCCACCAGCGTGAACTGGCCGGGCGCCTGGGAGCCCATGTATACCGCCACTTTGGTGGCCTGGGGCAGATAGCCCAATTGGTTGATCCGGACCCATCCTTCGGCCCGGGAAAGCAGCGCCACCAGCAGGGCGGCCACCGTAAGCAGCAAGCGTTTCATTCTCTTGTATTATTCATATTTCATGGAAGGATAACCTTCCCATTCGGCCGTGAACTTATAGCCGTTGGAGAGTTCAAAATCGGCCTCTACCCTATACCGGCCTGAGGTAAGGTCAGTGATGGTAAGCAGACCTCTGGTAAGGACGGCGTCTGTGTAGCCCCAGTCTGCCGCCACCACGGCGGGGGTGCCATCTTCTTTCTTGTACGGGATGCTGTAGCCGTCTTCGTTCTGGTTTTTCCACACGGAGACCTGGCTCTCGTCCATATCTTTCATAAAATCTATGGTCTTGCCCAGGTTGCCGCATTTGATCCAGGCACTGAAGTGCTGCTCGTCACCATTGTTTTCATAAGCCGTAAGCTCGATTTCCATCTCCTGCGGGTTGGTCTGCCCATACAGATAGTAGTAGCCGGCCGCTCTATCAACACCATACTTTTGGCCGCCCTTGGTAAAGAAGCCGGAATAGACCGTTATGCTGGATTTGCCCGTCACATCGCCGCAGCGGGCCAGGATCTGGGTGTAACCGGGGGAATGGGCCAGGAGTTTTCCGCGCACGAATTCGGCCACTTCGGGATTACTGTTGGACACGGTCAGAAGATCCAGGTTGGTGGCGGTGGAAGGATAGCATTCCACCTGAATCATTTCCATGTCCCCTACGAACAATTTGACCACTTCAGGGGTCACTACAATCCTTTCCACAGGAATCTCTCTTTTCCGGCATCCTGCCAGAAGCACCAGAAGAGCCACGCCAAATAGTAAGAAACGTTTTATCATATACCTAGAACAATTGCGGGGGAAATATTCAACTCTTGAGAGATCTTTCGGGCCTGCTTGAGTGTAGGCTCACTCTTGCCAGACATGATTTCGCTGATTTTAGATTGGTTCATTCCCAGTAAAGTGGCCAAAGCGTTTTGACTCAGCCCCATTTCGAACATTCTGAGTTTAAGGGTATCTACCAGCGTAGGCTTCTTGATGGGATAATGCTCATCCTCATAGTCTGCGACCAGATTAGACAACAGAACCAATTCCACACTCCGGACGTCTTCTTTCGGAGTATCGTCTGTTACCACTTCAAGTAACTCATTAATTCGCTTCATCACAGACTCATACTGTATCTCATTCTCAATTATGGTCATACATTATATATTTTTGATATCCTTTATCTTGTCATACTCGCTGTGCGTCCCCACAAAACGGATGTATACCATCTTTATCCGAAACAACACCAAGGCGACCAACCTGTATTGATTCCCTCTGATATTGAATACAAACCGCCTGTTTCCCACTGAATCAGCAGAGTTGAATGTTTGTTTTACATCGGCAAAAGTATCCCACTCTGCCTTTTGTGCCTTCTCATACCATTCCTCCAATGCTGTTTGGGCATCCGGATGCTGCTCATAGTATAATACCAGCGTTCTTTTTGCGATTACTCTCATAAAACCACTACAAATATAGGACCTATATCTAAAATTTCAAATATTCTTCTAAAAATTAGAACAAACGGGGCCGTGTTTATACCGGTTCAAATGTACAGAATATGATAATGCTGTCCACTCTTTTTCCAAAGTAATTATATGGGACGTAACCAAATCTAAATAATGCAGTTACAAACTATTAGATTATTATCAGCAATGGCAAATCTCCTGACAGACAAGAAGAAATCATAAAAAATCAGGCGGCCCGTAACGGGTCGCCTGATTATTAAAAAGATTGGAAACTATTACCAACCAGGGTTCTGGCCAATCTGAGGATTGAGCGTGCTTTCGCCGGAAGGAATCGGGTTCAGGTAGTACTTCTTGTCGTACTTACGACCGGCGGTGCCATTGCTGCAGTCAATGTAGCCATTGGCATCGATGGTGGTCTTTTCCTTCAGGCCGGCATCGGCACTCCAAATCTCGTTGCCCAGCCAACCACCCTTGCGGAGGTTAGGATTCTGGGTCTGATCCAGCTTGTCCAGCTGGTGCCAACGGATGAGGCTCCAGTAACGGTCGTTGTTGTCGAACATCAGCTCAACACGACGCTCACGACGGATTTCCCAGATAAGATCGCTTACACCCATATTGTTGGCAGGGTCTGCCTTGGGAGAAGTGGTCATGTTAGGCATTCCGGCACGGGCACGCAGCTTGTTCACAGAGTTATCCAGATCGGACTGGGTGATGCCTCCCAGTTCGGCGCAAGCCTCTGCGTAGTTCAGCAGGATGTTGGAGAGCCAGAAGATAGGGGCGTCCGTGTCACCACCGTTGGTGGCGTTACGACGGCTGGCATCGGTAAACTCGGGATTGTCATACTTCTGAACACCATAACCGGTGGAGCAGGTAGATTCGGCACCCAGCTGGTAACGGCGATAACCGAGGCCCGGAGGCAGGAGGACATCGTCAATGGTGGCGGCCAGACGAGGGTCGCGGGTAGCGAGCACATCCGTCAGGTCTACTACATAGGTGCCAGAATCACGGTAACCACCAGCCTCGATTTCCTTCACCTTACCATGGTCGTTAGTGTCCATAGAGGTGTTGGCCAGGCATTCGCCGTCCGTGAACAGATAAGCATCAAAAGCGTCCTTGGTGAGGCCCTTCTGCTGGGTGGAACCGCAGCAGTAGTCAATCAGGCTGTGCACGAAGGTGCTGTACTGGTACTTCTTGTACAGAATCATCTCCTGGGCGGCGTCTCCCTTGCTGAGGTCGAAAGAGTTATAGATGGCCTTGTAGGTGGGAGAAACAGCGTAGCTGGAGTTGTTCATGATGGCCTGGGAGGCAGTCTTGCACTCGGTCAGATATCTGCTGGCGCGGGAAGCATCGGCAGCCTTCTGACCATCATTGGCAGAACGATACTTGCAGAAAGTACCCTCGTAGAGGCAGATCTCAGACTTGATGGCCTGGGCAACCCACACGTTCACGGCAGTACGGGAAGAACCATTGGCGGTGATGTTAGCCACAGCGAAATTGAGGTCTTCCAGGACCTTGTCCATGACCTCGTCACGATCCTGGCGAGGGCCATAGAGAATGTCTTCGTCAGCAGTGTCCAGCACTTTATCCACCCAATAGCAGTCACCGAATGTACGGACCAGGATGTAGTGGTACCATGCACGATACAGGCGGGCAATACCAATCCAGTTGTTCTTACTGGCGTCACTCATGTTATCGATGCCGGGAATGGCGTCGATGAGCGTGTTGGCGCGACGGATTTCGGTATAGCTATTACCCCATGTACCGTTGGTGGCGGGAACGGAAGTATAGCTCCATTCGGTATAACCGGTAGGAGTCTGGTTGTCGTTCAGGGTCGGGAAATAGAACAGGCCGTTGGTGCCGGTTCCGCCGTATCCAACCCAAGTGTTATAGAAGTAGTTGGCAAAAAGCTCAACATTCTTTTCACTGGTAAAGTAGTTTCCCTTGGTGAAGGAATCATACGGGTCTCCGTTGAGGATTCCATTGTTGATCTTCTGACAGGAAGTGAAGGAGATACCAAGGGCCAGGACAGACAGTGCGATGATAATATACTTTTTCATAATAGCATGCATGGTTATAGGTTAGAAAGTAACCTGCAGGCCGCAGGAATAAGTGCGGAAGATAGGCTCAGTACGTCCCCAAACAGCATTGCCAAGGCTACCGACACCGGTGTTGATTTCGGGGTCGATACCCGTGCCCTTGTTGTGGTTGATGAGATCAACGAGGTTATTGGCAGCCACATAGACTCTCACCTTCTCGATCTTTGCCTTACGGGTAAGGCTCTTAGGAAGGGTGTAACCGATGGTTACATTCTTCAGGCGGAGGTAAGCCATGTTTACAAGGTACTTGGTCTGAGGATAGTAGTTCTGGGAACCCTGGTCGATGATGGAAGCGGAGATGGTACCGCGGGCGGCACCGCCACCGTTCAGGGCCGGGAAGTCGGCATTCTGATCGATCTGCTCCTTGGCTACCTGCTCGGCAGTCACATAGTTCATCTGGTTGGAATAGATAGCATCAACGCCACGCATGAACGGCATCACAAATGCGGACTGGGTCCACATGCTGCGCTTGCCCACGCCCTGGAAGTAGAGATCCACGTCGAAGCCATTCCAGTCACCGCCGATACGGAGGGAATACTGGTAGCGAGGGGTGGTGTTACCAATCTTGATGAGGTCGCCGTGATCTTCGGGAGTACCCTTGCCGGCATCGATTACATTGTCACCGTTCTGGTCAACGAACTTGATGTCACCAGCGCCATAGTGGAAGGTGCCGCTCTCCAGACCCTTCTGGGAAGGGGAAGAAGCCACATCGGCGGCGGAGGTGAAGTAACGATCGGTCTCGAAGCCCCAGATTTCGCCATATTCCTTACCGGTATAGTTACCGTTGATAAGGTTGTTGGAATCCCAGTCCGTCACCTTGGTCTTGTAGTCAGACAGGTTGGCGATGGTGTAGAGGTTGAAGGCGCCGAAGTTGTGGTGCCAGTCAACGTTGAGTTCCCAACCGCGGGTGCGCAGGGAACCGGCGTTCTCGTAGGCGGCGGAAGCACCGATCACGGAAGGCAGAGCCTTACCGGGGGCAAGCATGCCCTTGGTGTCACGCTGGAACCAGTCGAAGGTAACATTGAGGTCACCCTTCAGGAAGCCTAAGTCCACACCAATGTTGGTGGTGGCGATGGTTTCCCAAGTGAGGGATTCAGACACCATCTTAGGAGCGGTGAAGTAGTCGTAGAGGGAGGAACCAGTGCCCATCCAGCTCACGGCGTTGGTCTTCTTGGACATGGTCTCCAGATACATGTTGCTTCCTACTTCCTGGTTACCCACCTCACCATAGGAGGCGCGGATCTTGGCGTTGTTCACAACGTCCTTGATGGGCTCCCAGAAAGCTTCCTCGGAAATACGATAACCAACGGAACCGGAGAGGAAAGTACCCCACTTGTCCTTCACAGGGAACTTGGAGGAACCGTCGCGGCGGATATTGAACTCGGCCAGATACTTACCGGCATAGTCATAGTTCACGCGGCCGAAGAAGCCCATGGAACCCTGATGCGAGTGGCTATGGGAATAGCTGTAGTCAGAGTCGGAGAGGGCAAGTTCCGGCATGTTGATATCCATGATGTCATGGCGCTCATAGTACAGGTACTCATACTCGCTCATGTCCAGGTTGGCACCCACCTTGAAGTTGAAGTGGTGGTCTTCCTTAAGGGCAAGGGCATAGTCGAAGTATGCATTGGCGGCATGGTTGTAATAGAAGTCACGGCTGGTCTCCACGAAGGTGGTGGTGGAGAGGGCGGTTTTCTTGGGATTTACAGACCAGGTGTTGTAGATGGTGGCCGGGAGACCCACGCCTTTGTAGCGGACGGTCTTGTTGGTGAAGGTGTAGTCTGCGTTGAAAGTGAGACCCTTCACGATATTGGCCTTGAGGAAGCCACCCAGGCGGAGATTATCCGTACGGGTATAGCTGTCACCGCCAGTGTTGCGGTAACCAATCATGGTACGGCCGTCGTAGCGGGTGCCATCCTCTTCCTCGAAATAGCCATAAGGGCCAAAGAAGGAGCCCCAGCGCCAGAGGTACTGATAGGTACCGCCACGCATATAAGGATAAGTGTAATTCTTGTCGGAGTAGTTCACGCGGGCACCTACCTGCAGCCAAGGGAGAACCTGGGCCGACACGTTGACGGTGGCGTTGATCTTTGCGACCTTGTCCGGGTTGAAGTTGATGATGCTCTGGTCCTTGCTGTAACCCAGGGACATGTAGTAGTTGGTCTTTCCGGCAGAACCCTGTACGGAGAGGGTGTGGTTCTGGGAAGGGGCAGCGCGGTTAAACATAATCTTCTGGACATCCCAGTCGGCGTAGTAACCGGTAGCGTCATAGTCGTCTCCGAAGACCATCTTGCGATAGAGGGACTTGCCGCCGTGGGATTTCTGCCAGTTGGTGGCCTTCTGGATGAATTCCGCGGTGTCGAAGTAGATACCGAAGAGTTCGCATTCCAGACCGGCGCGGTCATTGGCTTCCTTCATAGCCTGCGTCTGCTCAAGCACCGTAGGATAGTTGGGCAGGTCAGTAGCCTGGCTCCAACCAAAGTTGTTGGTGTAAGACACAACGGCTCTCTCAGTGGTAGTAGCGCTCTTGGTGGTGATGAGAACCACACCGAAGGCTGCACGGGTACCATAGATGGAGGAGGAAGCGGCATCCTTCAGAACGGAAACCGTAGCGATATCCTGGGGATTCAGGTAAGAGAGGTTGTCCATAGGAACACCGTCCACCACATACAGAGGAGTGGAAGTGCCGCTGTTGGACAGCGTACCGATACCACGGATCACGATGGAAGGCTCGGCATTGATGTCACCGGAGTTATTGAGGATGGTGAGGCCCGGGACAGCGCCCTGCAGGGCTTTACCAACGCTGGTGACAGATTTGGACTCGAGGGTCTTCTCAACGTCCACAGTGGAAACAGCACCCGTGAGGTTTGCCTTCTTCTGGGTACCGTAACCCACAACGACAACCTCTTCAAGGAATTCAGCATCGTCTTCCAGAACAACGCGGACATTGTCCCTGGCAGCCACCTCAACGGTAGCATAACCGATGCAGGAAATCTCAAGGGTAGCGCCGGCACGGACGGAAATGGTGAAAACACCCTTTGCGTCGGTCATGGTACCGGTAGCCGTTCCCTTGATGATGACACTGGCACCCGGAACGGGAGCCCCTTGAGCGTCAACAACAGTACCGGTGATCCGGGTCTGCTGCTGATCGGCCACTACCTCAGACGAGGACGTGGCAGCATACGCGAAACCGGTTCCAAGCATAAGGAACAAGGCCGCGCATGCAGCAAAAAGCTTTGTCATTTTCATAGAAAAACAACGTTTAGTTAAAAGAAATAGGTTGGTTATAAATTAAAGGTTAAGGTCGATGGTTTTAGTTTTTAGGGTTTACAAAGGTACTACTTTTATTGTTATTCCCCAAGGATTTTAAAAAATATCGGTTTCCCCTCTGCCGTGAGGCCTTCGGCCACCAGCACCAGTCCTTCAGGAGCCTGCAGGGCGGGCAGAACCAGCTCTTCGCCTGCCTGGAGCTCCACAAGAGGCTGCCACAGAAGGGTTTCGCGTTCATTGGGATAACGGGAATCCTGGGAGGGGGTGAAGGCCACGGGATAGGCCGCCCCCGTGAAATCCAGGATGCGCACGTTGTCTCCGAAACGGATGCCTCCCAGGTCGCCTTTGAAGGTCTTGAAGTTGGCCACGCCGCTGTACATGACCCGGCCCAGAGTGCAGTAATAAGGATAAACCTCCACGCTCTGCACCAGGTTGGGGTCCAGGTTGTACACCAGAGAATGGTCAAAGACAGGAACTCCGTCCACCAGAATGAGCGAAGCATCGTCCCTGAACACCTGGCCGGCACCTTCCTTTTTAAGGGAACGCACCTGCAGTTCCAGCTCCTCTCCCCCGCCGCGGGCCCGGATGTCGGACAGGTACTCCACGAAGACTTCCCTCATGGTGGCAAAACGGGTGTAGTCGTCCAGAACGTAGCGGGTGCTTTTGTCGGAGAGGAAGGCTATCTGCCGGGATGGAAGCCGCCGGTACAGGGTGTCGGCATCAAAGGCCGACGTAACCTGCATACGGACATTCAGGCGCGCAAGGGGCTCCTTAAGGGAAGCGTCCAGCATCAGGGCCGGAATGTCCCCGGGCTCCAGCCCGCGATAGGGACTGTCCAGCTCGGCCTTGAAGGCGGGGGCGCCTTTCTCAAGAGTTACCACCATTTCTCCGGGGCCGAAGAAATTGGCGGTGTACAAACGGGCAAGGCCGTCCTCCTGCAGAGGGGCGGCGTAAACGTCTTCCAGATGGCCGGGGCGGGACACATAGACAACCGGGGACTGCAGACCCGTGAGCGGATTGCCATCAGCCCCGGAAATGCGCAGGGTAATGATTTCCCCGTCATATTCCGGCACGGTCTCCCGGGTACGCGGACCGGCGGGAACGCTCAAAGCCTGCGCCAGCGAACCTCTGCCATAAGAAGGGAAGGGTTCGTTGCGGTAAACGGAAAGGGACAGGCTGGCAGGGGCCGAAGAAGTAAGGCCGATGCGCCCGTCGGCAAGCGTCCGCACCTGCAGGGAGGCCGAATTGGGCTGTTCTCCCTGACTGAGCGGGGCCGATCCTTCCTCCACGGCATCCGCCACGCGGGCCGTGGAAAGGGTGTTGTAAATGCTGATGATGCGCGAACCCGTACGGGGGTCATAATTCCCTTCCCGTCCGGAAAGGGCCGTGTAGGCGCTGAGTCTGTAATTGCCAGTGGGCAGCGTCCTGGGAAGCTCCAGGCTGCCGGCGCCGCGCCCGCCTTGCAGGGCCACCTTGCCGCCCAGGGCCATTCCATCGGCCGAAGTCAGTTCCACATAAGCCACGGCACTTACGTCCGAAAGGCGCACGCCGTTGGACACGTCCACGCAGAAGGCCGACAGGTACACGGTTTCCCCGGCGGCGTACCAGTCACGATCGGTGGTCACGTAAGTACGTTCCGCACTCTGGGCAAACGCAGGGTACAACGCCCCGGCAAGTCCTATTATTATGGTTAAGAGTCTTTTCATGTTCACGTCCTCCTATTCCGGCCAGTCTGCCGGCTTGGTGGTTGTGCCTCCCTGTTTGCGGCAATCCATGCAGTATTCCGGAATCCATACGTAGAAGGCTTCCGCATCTTCCTGATCCGTGTCGGGAAGTTCCAGCCGCCAGGGACGGTTGCCCAAAGAATACTGGCTTTTCATCTGAACGGCCGATACACCCCCGGCTGCGCCCCAGCCGATGGATGCCTTTCTGAGCATTTCCCAAATCTCGCTGGGCTGTCGGTAAAACTCTATTTCACTGGCCTTGATGAGGCGGTCGGCCACCACCTGCTGCGAAACACCCACATAGCCAATCACATGGGCATCCGGATTATCTTCATTGGTTAAGTTACCCCGGAGAAGACTGGGGATGGGGGAGAAGAGGTCGCCTGTCTGGGAGGAAGCCTTGTCCAGACTCTCCCAATAGGCAAAACTCTCCTTGGAAATCATGCGCATGGAAACGATAGGCCTGTAGGCCACGCTGGTTTTCCGGTCGTCCGGCAGGAGGGTCTTCACCACATAATCCACCAGCTTGTTGGAAACCATGGCGCCCGTAGTGACCACCGAACTCACCCCGGAAATGGATTTGTCCCAACAGGTATAGTTGGGATAGGGCTCGTTGACCTCGAAGATCCGGCCGTACCGGTCGCCCCAACCCGTTTCGGGGTCCGGGAAAACAACGTATCCTTTTTCCGGTTCGGCCGCCCCCTGCGGGATATAGCGCATGTACGTAGTGGTGTAGGCATGATACTCCCACTGCTCGTCGTAAACCAAACAATAGTAGGGCGTGCTTCCGTCCGAATGGAAGGTGATCTGGATGTCCAGGCTGGATTCTTTATTGTTGAAGGAAAGGGAATCCACTACGGGAGCCGCCATCACCTGTTGCCAGGGTGTGGAATACTTATCCCCGTTCTGCTCATCCAGCAGGAGCAGCCGGTAACGGACGTTCGGGTCCAGGTTTTGGGTATTCAGGGTGCAAAGCCCGCTGATTCCCCTGGCCTGTACTACGGAACCGTCTTCCCCTTCCACCGTAGCCGTAAAGTCTACCGGAAAGCTCCAGGATGAAGAAGATGAGATTCTAGAGGAAGACAGATCCCCGGAACTGCTCAGAAATGATGAGAGATCTACGTCCTGCGACTTCATGACCTCAGGATTCAGACGCGAGAATCGCAATGTGGTGGTGCCCCCAATCAGGATATCACCCTCGACCACAACCGTGTATTCATCGCCCGTGAGCTCCGCCTCAAAATCATAGACGCAAGCTCCCAGCAAGGGCAGGAGTGCCGCCAATATGAGCCAACGTTTTTTCATCAGAACTTGAGGTTAAGGTTAATGTAGGGAATCTGGGAAGCAAACACGGACACCATGTGTCCCACGGGTTTGTCAGAGACTCCGTCTGCGGTGTAGTAGACGGAATAGGCGTTCTTACGACCCGTCACGTTGTACACGCCCAGCGTGAAGGACAGATGCGTGAGCCGCCTCAGGTAGTGGCTGGGCTCTACGTTCACCGCCAGATCCAGGCGGAAATAGTCCGGGATGCGCACGGCGTTGCGGTCCGAATAGGCCAGTCGGCGGATGCCTCCGTAATAGAACACGCCCACCGGTACCGTAATGGGACGTCCCGTGGAATAATCCAGGTTGGCCGATATGCTGTAGCGGTGAGTAAACTTGTAATTGGCCACCATCTTGATGGTGTGCGGCTTGTCGTGCGGGGTATTGTACCACTTGCCTCCGTTGATGGGGAAAAGATCGTCGGCCTGGGTTTCCTTCATCAGGGACCGGGCGTAGGTATAGGAGATCCAGCCATTCAGACGGCCGGTGGATTTGCGCACCATCAGCTCGGCACCATAGGCTTTTCCTGTGGTGGTGAGCAGGTCTTCGGCCAGGTCCGGATTCATCACCAACGTAGTGCCGGAACGGTAGTCTACGCTGTTGTAACTGCGTTTGTAGTAGCCTTCCAGAGAAATGTCCACCGGGCCGAAGGTCCAGTACATGCCGCCACCCGCCTGCCATCCGTCCTGAGGACGGATCTTGTCGGAAGCCATGATCCAGACGTCCATGGGCGACATGGTGGAAGAGTTGGTGAGCATGTGGATGTTCTGCCGGAAACTGTTCACGCCGGCCTTCACCGTCCAGTTGGAGAGGATGGAATACTTGGCCGACAGGCGAAGCTCCGGCAGTAGGTAATAGGCCTTGCTGCTCAGGGAGTAGAACCCGCCCAGTCGGACTCCGCCGTCCAGCGACAGACGGTCGTTCAGGGTCCAGTTGTCACTCACATAAAGCGACGGCTCCAAGCCCAGCTGCAGGGGAAGCACACGGTCCTCAATTCCGGACTCCTCCCCCAGAGGCTGCCGGTGACCGGGACGGAAGTTCATGAGTGTGGTCTGCAGGCCATAAGTGAGGGTATGGGACTGGGAAAGCGTTGACTTGAACTTGAGTTTCAGGAACTCCTGGGCCAGCTGGTGGCGGTAAAGGTACGCGCCGTAGGCATAGTCCTTATCGGCCTCCAGGCTGCTCTGGTAGGAATCGTATCCCAGACTCAGTTCCATGTTGTTGCTGGCGTTCATGATGTGACGCCACTTGACGGAACCGTTCAAGTTAAAATAGCCGAAGGCATGGTTGGTTTCAAAGGAGAAATGGTCCCGGGACCAGTAGGCAAAGGCCTGGAAGGTATTGCGGGCATTGGCCTTATGCGTGATGGACGCGTTCACGTCCTGGAAAGACGTCTTTCCGCCATGATAATGGCTTTCTTTGGGAAGCAGGTTCAGAATCCAGTTGGAATAGGTGGTGCGGCCGCCCAGCAGGAAGGTGGTCTTATCTTTGGCCAGGGGGCCTTCCAGGTGGAAACGGCTGGTAAGAAGGCCCAGGCCCAGGGAACCGCTCACCTTGCGGGCATTGCCCTCGCGGGTTCGGATGTCCAGCACCGAGGAGATGCGCCCGCCGAATTCGGCCGGGATGGAACTCTTGTACAGCTCGGCCTCGGACACCAGATCGGCGTTGAAGGAGGACAGGATGCCGAACACATGGTTGGGATTGAATACCGTGCCGTCGTTGTACAGGATGAGGTTCTGGTCCACCGAGCCGCCGCGAACATTGAAGCCCGATGAGGCCTCGCCCACCGACTGCACGCCCGGAAGGGACAGAACGGCCTTGATGACATCGGCCTCGCCGAAGGCCGTGGGAATCTTCTGGATACGGTCGGCCTGAATCTTTTCCACGCCGATGCGCGCCGTCCGGTGCAGGGAGACGCTCTCGGCCGATATGGTGGCGGCCTTCAGGGCTATGACCTTTTCGCTCATTTCAATGTCCAGGCCGCCGTCTTCGTATATGCGTACTTCCAGGCGGATGTCCTCCATGGGATAGCCGCTGAAATTCAGGTGGTTCTCGCCGGTGGGGACCTGCATGCGCCAGAAGCCGTAGCTGTCTGTGAGGGCGTAGGTCTGGGACTTCTCGTCAAATACCGTGATGCCAACCACGGGCTCGGATGTAGCCTTGTCCCTAATATACCCGTGAATGACGGCCTTGCCCTTCTTCAGGTGCTTTTCGTCGCCGATTTCGTAAATCTTATTCAGATAAGTCGCGGCCACGTTCTGCTCCTGGACGGCCGTTTCCGCCTGCCGGGCCTGTTTCACCTTAAACCAGTCCGGGCTCATGGCTGTCTGGAGAGAATGGCCGTGCACTATGTACAGGCTGCCCTCCCATTCAGACACCGTATAACCGGCCGAACGCAGTTTGAGCAGGGCCTGTTCCAGAAAATGCTCCCGGGGAGCCGCAACGCTGTAGGTGGCGGGGTCGTCCTTGGCCCGGGCTATGAAGAGGCTGTTCCCCGACACCAGGCGCATCACCTGCACCAGGGAATCGGCCGATACCATACGGACGCTAACCGTGTCGCTCTGGGCACGGGCCGTCAGGGGCAGCAGTACCCCCAGAAGAAAGAGGATACTAATGCGTCTCATAGGTCTGTACGGTTTGAATGGCGTTACGGATTTTCCGCTTGGATTTCAGACGCTGGATGGTTCCGTCTTCCTTGATCCAGTACCAGTACTCTTTGTGCTGATAATAATCGAAGAGGTCGGAACGGTAGTGAGGATCGTCATAGCCAATGTAGGCACGGGCGTCATGGGTCAGGTCCCCCAGATGGCCGACAATCTTGTTCACCCTTTTATAAACGGCGCCCCGGCCCTGGGCCATGAGTTCGTAAAAGCCCTCGGGAAGGGAATAGCCCTGGGACGGAAGGTTCACATAGGTTTTGCTGCCGCGGGTAAAGGACTGTACCCTTTCCCGGCCCAAGTCCAGGACAATGGGAGAACCCTCCTCCTGCAGAAGGACGTGCTGGAGCACGGCATCCAGGTTCAAGGGCAGATTCTCATAAATCTTGCCTTCGAAGCAAATGTTTCCGGGAAGGAAACCCAGGGTGTCGGCCAGATAAGTGCCGTTGTAATAGTTGCCGTAAGAATCTGCTATTCGGGAGCGGAGTAGGGGCATGTCCGGCCCGGCAGCCCGGGCATAAGTCTCATAATCCGTAAGTTCCTGGGCCCGCAACAAACCTGGCACCAAGGAAAGCAGAATGGTGGTTAATAGTAGCTTCTTGTGTTTCACAAAACAAAGATACTCTACTTTTTTAATATCTCCTACCTATATGGCAAAAACGGCATTCAAGTCTGTCATTAATTCCCTAAAGCCCTTTTCTATGCGCTGTTCCTGTGTTTTCCTTGGCTTAGTCCCATTGAGATAGGACCATAACTGTTTTTGGTTAATCCCGGTCATTTTTGCCACACCTGCCAACGAGAAAATACCGGCATCCACATAGTATTTCAAGAGGCTGGACATATCCACCTGGTAGGTTATAGCGTACCCTTCATCCAGATAAGCCGGATACTTAAAACCTTCCGCCTGCGCCGTTTCTTTGTAGAAGTCCATTTGTCTTTGAAGGTCTTTCCGGGCCAACTCAATAGTTTCGCCAGCTCCAGAGAAGATTTCGTTCTTGCAATAAATGGCGTATGTTCCATCCTTTGCCCGTTCAATGATGGCTTCAATAGTTGTCATAGCAAGTGCATTTCTTTTTTGATTTTGCATTCTAATCCTTTTCCCAATTCCTTTCCCTGATGTAAAGGTACCGGATAGGTTTTCTGCCCTTTCCTGTAGATTACATAGCTCCCGGACTGACGAATCACTTCCCAACCGTTCTGTCTGATGAGCCGATGCATTTCATCATATTTCATAGGCGTACAAAAATAGATAGATTTCTATTATTTTACAAGTAATTCAACAGAAATATTTCTTTTCTTTTCAAATATCACTGTATTCCAAATATACGCCAAATGCATTTTTCCAACATTCTATTTTAGTGATTGTTTTTCCATGACATAATGGTTTGATGATAAAGAGATTCCATTACAAGTTGTTTCTGGAAGATAATACAAAACATTTGATATACAGAATAATAAAAGACAAAAAATCAGGCGGCCCGGGGAGGGTCGCCTGAAATCGCTCTTATGAAAGAATCTTCTGAATCTGCGATTTAATTCTAGGAAGATCCTGGACGATGGTTGCCCAGATTATGCTTTTCTTAACTTTATCATAGCCGTGGACAATCCGGTTCCTAAGCCCATACAATTCATGCCAAGGGATTTCAGGATAGTCTTCATATACAGATTCGGGTATCTGATTAACCCTCTCTCCTATTTGGATTAGTTCCAAGCAAATGGCATTGAAATCCTTAAGATTGGCTAAGAAAGATTCCTCTGTTGTGGTTTCCAACAGAGATTCAATATTGTTTATGTTTGCTAGGGTGCGCTCCAAAATGGGCTTCCAGTCAAGCTGATTCATAAATCAATATTTTATCTTTTTCAGCAGAAGAACGGGCGAAATCCTCCAGGCATTCATCTTCTATAAGATCCACCGGCTTTTGGGTTGCCTTTTCCAAGCGGGTTTGAATACCTAAAAAACCAAGGATGGTCAAATTATTAGGGGCCATTTCCACCAACAAATCCACGTCGCTGTCCGGTCCTTCTTGTCCCCGGGCATAAGAACCGAAGAGCCAAGCCTTCTGTACAGGCTCAGCCTCAAGGACTTTGCATATATTGTCTACCAGCAACTTGGTCTGCTTCTTCATATTTGCAAATCTACAAAAGGTTTTGAATAAAACAAAATCAGGCGGCCCGGGAAGGGTCGCCTGAATTATAGAATGGGGAAATGAAGCTTACTCAACGTCCCAGAACACGGGGATGGTCCAGATGGTGTTGTCCAGCGGGCTGTCCAGACCGTACTGGGCGTAGCTGGCGGTCACCTCGGAGTTGTTGTAGTTGGTCTCGTGGGTGGAGTGCTGCCAACGACGGACGAAGTGACGGCGGCTGCTCGGGCTCGGATCGAAGGAGCTGGAGGAACCGGTACGGTAGGCAGGATCCATCATGCCGGTGTAAACCACCTCGTTGTTGTACTTGGGATTGGGCATATAATAATTGTACTTACGTACATCATTATACTTCTGATAGTCAGGACCCATGGCAATGTACTTCTGCAGCATGATGTCGGACAGGGTGAGGGCTGCAGAGCTCTGGACTACGGCAGCGCTGGCCATGTAAGCATCAATGTCGGCCTGAGGGATGGGGCTGTAAGCGAAGCTCACGTCGAATCCGCGGGCGGTGGTACCGCAACCGTCGGCCATCCAGGCGGTGAGCTTGGCGTTCAGCAGCTGGAAGTGGGACTTGATACCCTCGATGTAGGCGCTGTAAGCACCGGCCTTGTCACCCTTGTTGAACAGAACCTCGGCCTTGATGAAGCACATCTCGGTGTAGGTCATGATATAGGAATCGGAGGTGATACGGGTGTAGAAGGCACCGGTACCCTGTACGAAACCGACCTGACGGGTGTAAGCGGAAGCGCCGGAGTAGTAGCAGTTCATGTCGTTGGCGGCCAGACCAGCGGTCTCGAAGATACCGTCGGAACGAACCTGCACATACTTGATGTCCTCTACATACAGAGGGTTGTTGTCCTGAACGAACATGCAACCAGGGTGGTAGACCACGGAGATAACGGGATTCTTGGTAGGATCATCCTCGGGCTTGTCATACTTTTTCTCAGTAGTGTCCAGCGTGTTGGGATCGAAGGATTTCTTCAGCTGATAACCCGTCTCATACTCAGTGAGGGTATACTGGGAAGGAAGATAGTACTTCTCAAATACAGCCTTGAAAGCATCAACATCTTTATAGTACTTCTTAATATCCTTTACCATGTAGTAGCACTCCTTGTCCTTACCAATCTGCACAGGAGCCAGATAAGCATTCAGGTTGCCACCTACAAAGCGGTTGGTCACCCAGCCTTCATCGGCGGTGTACTGGTTCACACCAGCATCACGAAGCCACTCATAGGTATTGATGGTACCATCATCCTTGAGGGTAACCTTGTACATGGAGAAAGGAAGGAGCTTGTCGGCACGAGGATCCTCGACACCGGTACCCTTGAAATCGGTGAGCAGATTTACATAGAAACGGTTCATGCGCTGACCGGTACCCCATGCGAAGGAGTCGTAAGTCACGTTGGGGCCATAGGCGTCACCCACGGTGAAGCAGGTACCTGCGGTCTCTACGTTCTGGTGATGCATGAGGATGTTCTCGGCAGTGGACTGGGGAGCCTTGGCGATAGCGTCAAGAACAGCCTGAGGGTCGAAACCGGACATCTTGGACATGTTGTTGAGCCAACGGGCCTTGAGGCCGTAGGCCAGCTTGATCCACTTGGAAGGGTTGCCTTCGCACCAGAGGTCACCGGCAGCCAGGGAAACGGCAGCAGAGCCCTGAGGGGCAGAGAAGAGTTCGATAGCGCGATCGAGGTCTTCCAGGCAGCCTTCGTAAATGACGTCACCGTTGTCGTAAGGCGGGGTGAAGTCGGCACCCACAGCCTCGTGGTACGGCATTTCACCGTAGAGGTCGGCCATCATGATGAAGCCCATAGCCTTCATCACCAGGGCGGCAGCCTCATAGTGGGTAGATTCGGTTTCCTTGGACTTGTTGATGAGGTCCTGGATGTTACAGGCGGCACCGAGGAACCAGTTCTGGTACACGGTGGTGGCGATACCCTGAGCGGGGTTCCAGTTGGCCTGGAGACCCAGGGCGGCGGTACGGGAGGTGTTGGTCACCATCTGGGCAATAGCGCTGCCGCGGGTATTCTCGGTACCCCAGGCATAACCATAGTAATACTGAATCCAGGGCAGACGGTTTTCACACGTTGCACTCTCGTTGTTCGGATTATCGGGGTCCGTGTTCACATCCAGCCACTTTGCGCAAGAGGCGAGGGAAACGAGGGTGGCCAGGATCACAAGAATGTTCAATATCTTTTTCATATCCTTAGTCATTTTTAAGATTAGAACTTAACATTCAGACCCACGGAGAAGGTGCGCTGGCTGGGAACACCGCAGTATTCGATGCCCACGGAGCCGGAGCCACCGTTACCGGAACCGGCGGCGGCAGCCTCAGGATCCATACCACCCTTGTAGTTGGTGATGGTGAAGAGGTTGGTACCCGTCACGGTTGCAGTGAGACGCTTGATGAAGTTCTGCTTCTTGAGCAGGCTGCTGAAGTCGTAAGAGAGGCTCAGGGAACGGAGTTTAATCCAGTTCACGCTGGTGATGTAGTTGTAAGCGTTGTTGGAGTAGTTGCTATAGTAGGACTCAATCATGTAGGCACCGGAACGCTCCTGGCCATTGATGTTGTAAGACTCGTCCTTGCGATAAGTAATGGACACAGGGTCACCGGCCTTGTAGTCAACACCGTTGATCTTGCCATCGGCATAAGCAACACCTTCCACGGTGATGGCGTCACGCTCCATGGTGAGCATGGACTGACCATTGCTGGTGAGGTAGTACTGGGTACCGTTGTAGATGTCACCGCCAAGACGGAGGTCAAGGAGGAAGGACAGGGACAGGTTCTTATAGCGGAAATCATTGGTGAGACCGCCGATGAGTCGGGGTTCACGGTTACCGACCACGTTGGTGGTGGAACCTTTCAGACGGTATAGACCGGTGGTGGGATCGATGCGATAACGACCGTTGGGCATTTCTTCCATCTTGGTCTTCTCGGTACCATCGGCGTTGAATTCGCCGGTTCCCACTTCGTGCTCTTCGCGAATCCAGTAGTTACCGGTGAGGGCCATGAAGTCACCGCCATTAGGGATGGAAGCAGCCTTCACGCCACCAATCTGGGTATCGGTCACGTAGAAAATATCAACACCTTCGGCGAAGTCACCCAGCGTACCGCGGTTGAAGGAAGTGTTGAGAGTGAGATCCCAAGTGAAATCGCGAGTCTCAACAGGACGTGCGGTGAGCATGAATTCCATACCATGGTTGCGGACGGAACCGGAGTTGATGGTAAGGAAGATGTAACCCGTGGACTGAGCCAGACGAGGGGCTGCAATCTGGTTGCGGGTGACGCTGTCGTAGTAAGTGAAGTCCAAACCGAGACGGCCGCCGAAGAACTTGAGTTCAGTACCCACTTCCCAGGAAGTCTGGATTTCGGGCACGAGGTAAGGGGAACCACCGGTCCAGCTGTTACCGATGCCGGTGAAACCGCTGTTCACCACCTGGGCGGGCCAGAGGTAGGTGTTGGTGGAATAAGGATCGGCATCCTTACCGACCTGGGCCCAGGAAGCGCGAAGCTTACCGAAGGTGAGGACGTTGTTCTTGGGCATGAGCTCGGTGAACACGAAGGAACCGCTCACGGAAGGATAGAAGTAGGAATTGTTGCCCTTCGGGAGGGTGGAGGTCCAGTCGTTACGGCCGGTGACGGTGAGGTAGGCGATGTTCTTGTAAGCGGCACGGAATTCACCATAGACACCCACCAGACGCTTGCGGGAGGTGGACTCGGTGAAGTCGCGGTTCTCCTTGAGGATGTTGGCGAAGCTCACGGTGCCGGCGGTCACGAAATCGTAACCCCACTGGGTCTGGCGTACACGCTTGGTGCTTTCAGCGGCGGTACCGGCCAGGAGGTTGAAGTCGAAGTCACCGAAGGTCTTGTGGGCGTTGAGCATGAAGTTGGAGGTCATGTAGTTGTAGTTGACCTTGCTCTTGCTCAGACGGCCGTTCTGGTACATTTCACGGACGGAAGCGCCGGGAGCGATGTAGGTGTGGGAATCGTTGGTATAGGAGTCCACACCACCGCGCCAGGTAGCGGTGAGCCAGCTGGTGATGTCCAGGTTGGCTGCGATGCTGCCGGTGATACGCTCGTTGCGGTCGTGGAGGTCGTTCTTGTTGATAATCCAGTAAGGGTTCTCAATGTCATCTTCCAGTGCCTGACGGTCACCGAACATGCGGTACTTGGTACCGTCTTCATTGAGCCAGTGGGACATATTCTCGCTGCGGGACCAGCCGTACAGGGCGGTCATGGTACCGTTACCGCCACCGTCGTACAGACCGGTGGTGGTGAGGGTCTTCTGGGTATTGGATACGGAATATGAAATGTTGGAGGAGATGGAGAGTTTTCCATACTTCTGCTCACCATTCATACGGACGGTGTTCTTCTCGTAGTTGGTGCCGGGAACTACACCACCCTGGGTGAAGTTGGAGGCGGAGAGGAAGTAGCTGCCGTTCTTGTGGCCACCGGAGATGCTCACGTTGTTGTCGAAAGTGGAAGCACCCTGGAAGAAATCGGCCACGTTGTCGTAGACGGGACCGTTGTTAACAGCACCCCAGGAGCTGGTGACGAGGTCGGTCTGGAGGGCGCCGTTCACATCGTAGTAACCACGGCCGTACTTGGTCTGGATCTCGGGAGCAGCAGCAATAGTGGCATAGGAATATTTGCTGGAAACATTCACTTCCACGCTGCCTCCGTCCTTACCCTTCTTGGTGGTGATGAGCACCACACCGTCGGCTGCACGGGAACCGTACAGGGCGGCAGCGGCAGCACCCTTCAGCACGGACATGCTCTCGATGTCCTCGGGGTTGATATCCATCACACGGTTGGAGAAGGTGGTGGCGGTACGGGTAACACCGTCGGTGCCGGAGTTACCGCCGTTGATGGTGGAGTTATCGTAGATGATACCGTCCACAACGAACAGAGGCTGGTTGTCACGGCTCTCGGAAGCGGAGTTACCACCACGGATGATGATGGAAGAACCGGAACCGGCAGCACCGGAGGACTGGGTCACATTGACACCCGCAACCTTACCGGCCAGGGAGTTGATGACGTTGGTGTTCTTGTTCTTCATCAGTTCGTCGGCATTCACCTCGGAAACGGAATAACCCAGGGCCTTGCGTTCACGCTTGATACCCAGGGCGGTGACAACGGACTCCTCCAGGAATTCATTGTCTTCCTTGAGCACTACCTGCATGCCGGCAGCGGCCGGGACGTCGACGGTAGAATAGCCGATGCAGGAGACCTCGAGGGTGGCACCGGGAGCGGCGGTGATGGTGAAAACACCCTTACCGTCGGTCATGGTTCCGGTAGCGGTTCCCTTGACGATGACACTTGCACCCGGAACGGGTACTCCTTGAGCATCAACAACAGTACCAGTGATCCGGGCCTGCTGCTGATCGGCCACAACCTCAGACGAGGACGTGGCGGCATACGCAGAAGCGGTTCCCAGAAGCAGGAACGCAGCTGCGCATGCAGCGAAAAGCTTTGTCATTTGCATAAAAAACAACTATTAGTTAATAAAATAGGTATGTGCTTAAGTTGCGGTTAGGCTTGGGTTTTAGTCATTTTTAGCACCACAAAGTTAGTTGCTTCAAATTAACAAGCAAGAAAAAACTGAATTTTTTTAATAATTCATATTCCGAAGTATTCACGATATCTGTCGTAGAGGTGCCCTGCCTGTGCATAGGCACTCTGTGGACTCATGAAATGGCTGAACTCAAAAGTGATAGCTTTGTCGTAGTTACAACGCTTGGCCGCTTCCAGCTTCATGCGCAGCTTGTCGAACTTGATGGGCAGGAAGCGGATGGGCATGTCGCGGTCGAAGCTCTCGGCATTGGTCCAGCACTGCATGCCGTAGCGGTCGGCCAGCTTTTTATTCACGCTGAAGAAGGCGTCCAGCTCGTCGTAATCGATGTGGCCATCTTGGAAGGCGCAGGCATCCACGTACTCGTGGATGCCGTCGAAAATCTCGTTCCACTCCCTCTCATGCTGCTCCACGGACACGGCCTGGTCACGGGTAAGGCTGCCGTTGGCGGCATCCACTGCCTTTTTGCCGTCTATCCAGGGAGAGATGAAGGTGGGCAGACCGCCGGAAATCTCCTTACACTGCCGACCCATGGTGCGGAAGCTCTCGATGGCGCCCTTGGTGGCGCGGGAGATTTCTCCGGAGATGTACCAGCCGCCGAAGCTCTTGTATTTGGAGCCGTAACGCTCCCAGACCTCGTCAATCACGTATTTGTTGGCCTCCACCTCGTAGCTCATGTCTCCGGTGTCCCAGTATTTGCCGGAATCGTACAGGCCCAGCATGAACTTCATGCCGTATTTCTGCGCCAGGCGGCAGAACATGTCAATGAGGTCAACGGAAGGCATGTAGCAGCCTTTGCCCAGCAGGTAGGGCGACGGATAGGTAATGAACTTGCGGTAGCCGCAGCGGATGTCGATAACCGTATCAATACCCATGTCCTTCATGTAGCGGAAATCGCGGTCCCACTCGGCCTCTCCCCAGTTCTGGTGGGGAATGTCGTGCGAAATCTCGTCCAGGAACGTACCCGTTATGGGCAGCGCGTTGCCCTTGGGAACAATGAGCTGGGACTGGACGGAAGGGTCCAGTTCAATACCATATTTGTCTCCCTGGCCGGAGGCGGGTTTACAGGCCGATGCCAGGAGCGGAGCAGCCGCGGCCGCCAGGGCTCCCTTTTTCAAGAATGAACGACGATTTTCCATATTTTATGCGGTTTGTCACGCAAATATAGCTATTTTTGTTAAGCTAAACCATAACTGACCATGAACCCTCTTGACTTCGCTTCCATGGCGGAGCGTTACCGCAAAGAACTCTACGGAAGCGTACTCCCCTTCTGGCTGGAAAAATCCCAGGACAATGACTTCGGAGGCTATTTTACCTGCCTCAACCGCGACGGCAGCGTCTTCGATACGGACAAATTCGTCTGGCTGCAAGGCCGGGAAGTCTGGATGTTCGCCATGCTTTACAACAAGGTGCAGCGGAATCCCGAATGGCTGGCCTGCGCCAGACAGGGGGCCGATTTCCTGGAAAAATTCGGCCACGACGGCAACTATGACTTCTACTTCTCCCTCACCCGGGAAGGCAAGCCCCTCATTGCCCCGTACAACATCTTCTCCAATACCTTCGCCTGCATGGCCTTCGCCCAGCTGGCCGTTGCCACCGGGGAGGAGCATTATGCCGATATTGCCCGCCGCACCTTCCAGCGCATCCTGGACCGCCGCTCCAACCCCAAGGGCAAGTGGCTGAAGGCCGTACCCGGAACAAGGCCGATGAAGGACTTCGCCCTGCCCATGATCATCTGCAACATGGCCCTGGAGATTGAGCCCATCATTGAGGACAAGAGCCTGCTGGACAAAACCATCCAGGAGGCTCTGCACGAGGTTTTTGACGTGTTTTACCAGCCCGATCTGGGCGTGATGGTGGAAAATCTGGCCCCCGACGGCTCACTCGTGGACTGTTTCGAAGGCCGCCGCGTGAACCCCGGACACGACCTGGAGGCCCTCTGGTTCATGATGAACCTGGGCCTGCGCCTGGACAGGCCGGACATTATTAACAAGAGTATGGACATTGCCCTGCGCGTGATTGATTACGGCTGGGACAAGGAATACGGTGGCATCTTCTACTTCATGGACCGCAAGGGCTACCCCACCCAGGAGCTGGAATGGGACCAGAAACTCTGGTGGGTGCACCTGGAGAGCGCCATCTGCATGATCAAGGGTTACCAGCTCACGGGCAACGAGAAAGCCCTGGAGTGGTTCCTCAAGCTGGACGATTACCTCTGGACTCATTTCAAAGACCCCCAGTATCCGGAGTGGTTCGGTTACCTCAACCGCCGGGGCGAGGTTCTGCTGCCCCTCAAGGGCGGCAAGTGGAAGGGCTGCTTCCACGTGCCCCGCGGTCTGTATCAGATTGGAACCATCCTGCAGGAGATTGCCGATAAACAGTAAAGCCTATGAAAGTTAGCGCAAAAGTACTCTTCATAGCCCTGGTGGCCGCCCTGGGCGGCATCCTCTTCGGCTATGACACGGCCGTCATCTCCGGCACCACCGAGGTGGTGAAGATGCAGTTCGGCCTCACCACCGGCGGCGAAGGCTGGTATGTGGGCTGCGCCCTCATCGGCTCCATCATAGGCGTACTGGTGGCGGGCATGCTTTCGGACTTTCTGGGCCGCAAGAAAACCATGCTCATAAGCGCCCTGCTGTTTTCCATTTCGGCCATTGGCTGTGCCTTGAGTGCCGATTTCACGCAACTGGTGATTTACCGCATGATAGGCGGCTTTGGCATCGGCATCGTATCCATCGTTTCCCCGGTGTATATCTCCGAGGTGTCGCCGGCCGAGGTGCGCGGAACCATGGTGAGCCTGTATCAGCTGTTCATTACCATCGGCTTCCTGCTGGCCTACCTGGCCAACTACCTGATTCTGAAGGGAACGTCCATGGATGAGTACTGGCGGCCCATGCTGGGCGCCGAGGCCATCCCGGACATCCTGTTCCTGGTGCTCATCTTCTTTATTCCGGAGAGCCCCCGCTGGCTGGCCGTACGCGGTCAGCGGAAAGACAACAGCGAGGCCTGGGCCGCCCTGCGGGAGAAAGGCATCCTGAAAGCCGTGCTCATCGGCAGCGCCATTGCCATCCTGGGCCAGTTCATGGGTGTGAACGCCGTGCTGTACTACGGCCCCAAGATCTTTGCCGACGCCGGTTTCCCGGACCCGCTCTTCTCCACCGTGCTGGTGGGTGTGGTGAATATGCTCACCACGGTCATTGCCCTGCTCATTATTGACAAGGTGGGCCGCAAGCAGCTGGTCTGGTGGGGCGTAGGAGGCATGATTGTGTGCCTGCTCTGCATCGGCCTATATTTCCTGCCCTCTACCAACCTGCCCACGGCGTTCATGCTGGTGTTCTTCCTGCTGTACGTGTTCTGCACGGCCATCTCCATCAGCGCCGTGGTGTTTGTGCTGCTGAGCGAGATGTATCCCAACCGGGTGCGCGGCCTGGCCATGTCCATTGCCGGCTTTGCGCTCTGGATAGGCACTTACCTGATTGGTCAGCTTACGCCCTGGATGCTGGAAAACCTGACGCCCGCCGGCACGTTCTTCCTCTTTGCCTTCATGTGCCTGCCGTATCTGTGGATTATGTACCGGCATGTGCCCAACACCACCGGCAAAACGCTGGAAGAAATAGAGGAGTATTGGAAGGCTGTGGGCGGAACTAAGTGATTGTTTGAAAGTTAGCTATTTACCCCTAGGTTAATTTACCTAGGGGATTTTAGATAAAGTTTTATGTTTCAGCGGGTTATCTCCACGGCCTTTGCGGCTATAGCCCTGCTGTCCTGCGCCAGGCACTACGACGTTGTGGTGATTGGCGGCGGGGCGGGCGGCACCTGTGCGGCCATTGAGGCGGCGCGGGACGGCGCCAAGGTGCTGGTGGTGGAGGAAACGCCCTGGCTGGGCGGCATGCTCACAAGCGCCGGAGTCAGTGCCATAGACGGCAACTACCGGCTTCGCGGCGGCCTTTTCGGGGAATTCACGGATTCCCTGGCAGGCCGATACGGCGGCTACGAGGTGCTCAAGAGCGGCTGGGTGAGCAACATCCTCTTCAACCCGCGCGTGGGGGCCGAAGTGCTGCGCAACATGGCCGAAGAGGCCGGAGTGGAGGTGAGGATTAACTGTGGCTTGAGATACACTCGGCCCTACGGGCCTCGGTATGACAAAAAGAGGCCCCGGTATGAAACAGCCTGGAAGTTAACCCTCACCGACGGCACCCGCATCAAGGCACGCATCCTCATTGACGGGACGGAGCTAGGCGACGTGGCGGCTGCCCTGGGCGTAGCGGAACTGAAAGACCGCATCACCGCACAGGACCTCACTTATGTGGCCATCGTAAAAGAATTCGACCATCCTGTGACCGTGGAAAAGCCGGAGGGCTATGACCCGGAGCTGTACCGTCACTGCACCGACGTCTGGGACAAAGACATGATGCTTTCCTATGGCCGCCTGCCGGACGGGCACATCATGCTCAACTGGCCCCAAAGCGGAAACGACTATTTTGCCGAATACCTGGATATGACACCACAGGAACGGGAGGAAGCCATCCGCCAGGCCAAACTCCGCACGCTGGGCTATCTTTACTTCCTGCAGACAGAGCTGGGGTACACGCATATCGGCATTGCCGACGATGTCTTTCCTATCGAAGACGGCCTCCCCTTCTTCCCCTATTACCGCGAGGCGCGACGCATAGCCGGGCGGGATACCATGACGGTGGAAGCCGCCAGGCAGCCTTACGACTTTGACCTTTACACCCGCGCCGTTGCCGTGGGTGACTACCCCGTGGATCACCATCACAACCAGAATCCCCGCCGGGAAGAGCTCTCGCACCTGTGGTTCGGCAAGATTCCTTCCTTCAGCGTGCCGCTGGGCGTGGTGATTCCCGTGAATACCGAAGACTTCCTGGTGGCCGATAAGGCCATGTCCGTGAGCTGGGAAATGAACGGCGGAACGCGCCTGCAGCCCGTCGTGATGGGCGTGGGCCAGGCCGCCGGAGCACTTGCCGCCATTGCCGTGCGCACGGGCCGGCATCCTTCCGAGGTGCCCGCCGCCGAAGTACAGGCGGTGCTGCTGGACCACGGCTGCTATCTCCTCCCCTTCCTGGACCTCAAGCCCTCCGACCCTGGTTTCCGGGAGCTCCAGGAGGCCGGCGTCCGCGGAGAAGTGCGCGGTATCGGCCGAACGGTGGGCTGGGCCAACGAAACCTGGGTAAAACTGCCTGACCATGAATAAACGGAATGCCGCCATCGATATATTCCGGGCCATCACCATGGCCCTGATGGTGTTTGTAAACGACCTCTGGACCATTATGGACGCTCCCGCCTGGATGGAGCACACCGCCACCATGAAGGATGGGATGGGCCTGGCCGACGTAGTGTTCCCCATGTTCCTCTTTGCCATGGGCATGTCTGTCCCTTATGCTCTGGAGAAGCGTATTGCTGGCGGGAAACCGCTGGGAGAGACCCTTGTCCATATTCTGGAGCGCACCTTTGCGTTGCTGGTGATGGGCGTATTCATCTACAATTCCGAACGGGGGCCGGCCATGAACAAAGGCGTTTACTGGCTGGTGATGCTACTGGGGTTCGGCCTGGTCTGGAACAGCTATCCGGAAGGCTTCAAAGCACAGAAGTGGCTGAAAGCCGTGGGTGTTGTGGTTCTGGCCGTCCTGGCCATCGTTTTCCGCACCAAGGACGGCGACCTCATGCGCACCGGCTGGTGGGGCATTCTGGGGCTTATAGGCTGGGCCTATCTCTTTACTTCGTCGGCCTACCTGCTTTGTCGGAGAAAGCCCTGGATCCTGGCGCTGCTGCTGGCGGTCCTGTGCCTGGTGAATCTCTCCGTGCTGCCCATGCGCACCGGCGAACCCTGGATAGGCCGGAACATCCTGGCCGATTTTGCCGATGCCCTTCATATCGGCAACGGACATACCGCCATCATGGCCCTGGGCGGCACTCTCACCGTGCTCTGCGGGCAGCGCATCGGCAAAGGAAAACTGGTTGCGGGACTGGCGGCATCGGCCGTCCTGGCCCTCCTGGGCATGCTTTTCCATCAGGACTGGATTATTTCCAAGAACATGGGCACGCTGCCCTGGTGCCTGTTTGTAGGAGCCATCTCCGTGGCGTTGTACTCCCTTCTCCGGGCACTGGAACGGAAGGACTGGACAGGATGGTCGCGGCCGCTGAGGCCCGCCGGTACCGCCACGCTCACCATGTACATGATTCCCTATTTCTTCTATGCGCTCCGGTACTTTGCCCGCCAGGCCTGGGACCTGGACACTCCCGACTGGCTCACCGGTTATGTGGGCGTGGGCAAATGCGTGCTCTTCGTGGCCCTGTGCATCGCAGTCACCTGGGCGCCGGGTAAGATGAATATAAAACTTAAGATATGAAAAGACGTTCCTTCCTCAAAGACGCTGCCTGGGCAACCGTATTGGCTACCGCGGCACCCGCTCTCTCCGCCTGTTCCCAGGTGGGGGCATCCAAAAAGAACCATGACCGCATAGCCGCCCAGCTGCCTTTCCGGGCCGACGGCACCTTTACTCTGCTGCAGTTCACGGACACCCACTACATTGCCGGAGATCCGCGCTCGGAACGGGCCCTGGCCTGCGTAAAAGACGCCATCGAGGGCGTGAAGCCCGACCTTATCATCCACACCGGCGACATTGTATTCGGCCGGCCGGACCTGGACAGCGCCCGCGAAATCCTAACGCCCCTGGCCGAGAGTGGCATCCCGTGGGCTGTGGCGCTGGGCAATCACGACTCCCAGTTCGGCTCCACGCGCGAGGAGATATTTTCCCTGATCCGGAGCCTTCCCGGCTGCGTGAACACCGAGCCCAAGGAAGGCGTGTACGGCTGCTCCAACGATGTGATTACCCTTAAAGGTGCCAAAGGAGTGGAACGGGCCTTCTATCTCTTCGACTCCATGGATGCCGTTATCCTAAAGGGCATGGAGGAGGAGCATTGCTATGACTACATCCGCGTAAGCCAACTGGACTGGTACAACGCGCACAGCCAGAAGCTCCAGGAGCAGAACGGTGGCCAGCCCGTTCCCGCCCTGGCCTTCTTTCACATCCCCCTTCGGGAGATTGAGCGGGCCCTGCTGGAGGCCCCCAACCGCTACCTGGTGGGGAACAACTGCGAGGAGCCATGCCCTTCGCGCGTGAACAGCGGCCTCTTCGGCCTGTTCCTGGAAAGGGGCGACGTGCGGGCTGTGGTCACCGGTCACGACCACGACTGCGACTATGTCCTCCGCGGAGAAACTGGAATCTACTTCATCTATGGCCGGTTCAGCGGCTGTGACACGGTTTACAACCGCCTGGGCCGCACTGGCAAATCCACGCAGGAACACCCGCAGGAGCGAGTTTCCGGCTGCCGGGTGTTCCAGTTCCGCTCCGGCCAGCCTGGTTGCCGCACCTGGGTGCGGCTGATGGGCGGCGAAGAGCAGAATGCCGTGGACATAATGGCTTAACTTTCAAACGATTAAACAATTACCCCTGGGCGTTTTCACCCAGGGGTAATTTGTTAAATCTAAGATAATCAAACAGTTGCACCCACGGCCTATTTCAAGGCGGCGGCCAGGGCCTCCCAGTGTTCGGGGGTCATGCTGCCGGGGGTGAAGAGGCAGATGCCGGCGGCGCCTGCGTCACGGGCACCCTGCACGGCGGTGGCCATCTCGGCCGGAATGAGGCCGCTCTGCTCGGGGTCTTCAAGCTCCACCTTCCGCTTCCACTCGCGGCAGATGAACAGGCCACTCATCACGGGCTTGCCGGGAACAGACTCTACTTCCTCCTTGGTTACTTCCCCTACCCATTCGGCAGGCTGGAGGTAGAAGTCGTTGTAGTTCATGGGGAAGACCATGTCAATGTCCCACTTGTTCCACTCCTGGCGCACCATCCAGTAGGCGTGCGACTTGGGGCCGGGGAACACGTCGGCACTTACCTTCTTGCCGGTGGCGTGTACGGCGGCGCAAATCTCGTTTACCAGGTCGGTTACCTGGTCGCAGCGGAACTGGGCCCATTCGGCCACCTTGGAAGGATCTTCCACGGCCTTGATGTCAATGCCGGTGAGTTCCTTGAAGGCGGCTACGCAGTCGTCGCAGTAGCAATAATCGGCCGGGGCGTATTCCTCGTCCATCACCAGGCCGTACTTGTCCCACAGGCCGCGGGAAAGGATGACGTCCGGGTAGCGGATATAGTCCAACTGCACATAGTCCACATCCGGAATCTGGGCTATGGACACCATCTGGTCCACCAGATGCTTGTGCACCTCCGGGTTGCGAGGATCCAGCGCCTTATAATAAGGTACGTAGGCGGGGTATTCGTCGGCAGATTGGCCCAGGCGGTTCACGGCATACCAGCTGTGGGGCTTGTCACCGCGGAGCATGCAGGGAATCCAGGCGTGGTATTCCAGGCCTTCGGCATGGGCACGGGCCGATGCCAGCGCCACAATCTCCGGATTGCTGTTTTCCAGGCACACGCCCACCACACCTTGGGACTTCCAGAAGTGCATCCTTTCCTGGAGCTCGTCCATATCGGTCTTTTCGTTGATGCCTTGCCATACATAGATGGGGAAGGAGGCTTTTTGCTGCGTGCAGGCGCACAGAAGGGCCACGGCAGCCAGAAGGGTAAGGGTTAATTTTCGCATGGTCAGTAGTTTATTATCACAAAGATAACAAAATTCCGGCGGCCCCGAAAGGAGTCGCCGGAAATTCAATATCAAGTCAAAGATTACAGGTTCTTGGGAGCCGTGTTCTTGGACTGGGTTGCGCCTTCGCCACCGAGGGCCCAGTAGAGGTTGCTCTCCTGGTCGCGGGTGCCGCCCTGGTACTTGGCAGGCATCATCTGAGCATTGGTGTTGTACTCGTTGTCCGGGTAAGGGATACGCTGGACAATGTTGCCTTCCTTCACCAGGGAGCTGGGATGAACGGTAGGATAGGTGAACACACCGCTGGCGTAGTCCGGATAACCGGTACGGCGCTGGTCGCACCATGCCTCGGGAGAGTTCGGGAACATGGCAATCCACTTCTGGATCATCACGTTGCGCAGAGCCGTCTCACCGCTGCCGAAAGCAGGAAGGGCAGCAATATAGGCGTCCTTATCTTCGGCCGAGATGGTCTTGGTGCCACCGGAAGTGGTGATCACGTAAGCGACTTCGTCCATAGAAGCCTTGATGCCTTCCTCATAGAAAGCCTTGGCGTCACCGGAGATCCAGCCGCGGAGCACGGCTTCGGCCTTCAGGAAGCAAGTCTCGGAATAGGAAGCCAGGTGCCAGGCCAGGTTCTCCTTGCGGGTGTTGTGGAAGTTGAAGAAGAAGACACCGTCCTTGTCATAGCAGTTGAGCTTGGCGAAGGAACCGGAGCCACCGTGGGCGTTCTTCACGTCGGCACGGGTGTCTACAGCATAGTTACCATTGGGAAAGCCGTCCCAGCCGCTGAATTCATCGGCAGCGCCGGTACCCTCGGTGAACCAGAACTCACGACGGGGATCCACCACGCCGGTAGCGTAGCCGGGATTGTCACCGTTCATCATCTTCATGAAGTCGGAGCTGGTGAAGGTGTTGGCCCAGTCGTAGAAGGTTCTGTCATAGTAGTCACCCCAAACATAGGTGTCGCAGTGCACCAGGGCGTAGTCGCTGGGAGCGCTCATGGCGCCGCTGGCGGCCGAGGCAAATGCGCTCTTCAGGGAAGCGGCTTCGGCCGTGTTGCTCATACGCATGGCAAGACGCATGATGAGCGTGTTGGCCAGTTTCTTCCACTTGCCCCAGTCGTTGGCATAGACCAGGTCGTAGTCACCGAAGGTCTTGGTGCCGGGGTTGCTCAGGAGGGAAACGTCGTTCTGCAGACGGGCCACCAGGTCCGGATAGATCTCCTTGATGGAGTTGTACGGCATGGTGTAACCCTGACCGGCATAGTTGCCTTCAGCGTCCTTGTAAGGAGCGTCACCGTAACGGTCAATCACGCGCAGCCACAGAATCACGTTATAGATATCGTTGGCAGCCTTCATGCCGTTGTAGTCGGCATCGTCGCCGATAATCTCGTTGATGAGGTGGTACTCACGCAGGCGCTGGTCGTAGAAGTCACGCCAGTAGATGTTACCCCAACCTTCGTTGTAACGCCAGTAGTCCGTCCAGCCGAGGCCTTCGGAGAAGTAGTGGGCGTACATATCGTCGTTGAGGTTGAAGTTACGCTGGTGGTCATTGCTCATACCGTGATAGACGCAACGGGCAAATACCATGTGGGCTTGCACGGAGCTGGCGGTAAGGGCGGTAGGATCGGTATTCATCTCGTCAAACTTGGCAGTACAGGAAGCCAGGAGTGCGAGAGCGGCAAATACGGGAATAATATATTTTTTCATAAGGCAGAATCCGATTAGAAGCCAATGGTGATGGAAGCACCGAAGTTACGGGTGGTCGGATACGGGCACATATCAAACGCGGAAGCGAAGATGGAGGTGTCGGTGGAGGAACCGTCCGGGGTGGTGCCGGGAGTGTGCGAAATCAGATAGAGGAGGTTGCTGCCGTAGACGGAAACCTTGGCGGTCTTGATGAAGCCACCGGCAAAGTTCTCCAGAGCCTTGCGAGGGATGCTGTAGCCGATGGAGGCTTCACCCAGCTTCAGGAAGGAAGCGTCATAGATGAATTCCTCGGCAGGGGAGCTGGTCCAGAAGGCCTGGGCGTCCACCTTGGTACCGTTAAACGTGAAGTTGTCACGGTTCTCGGTGCGGGCGGCGGTACCGGCATGGGCGGCGGCGTACTCGGTCACGGAGAAGAGCTTGCCACCGGCCTTGAAGTTGAACAGGGCGCTGGCGCTGAGGCCCTTCCATGCGAAGTTGAGGCCGAAGGAACCGGTGAACTTAGGCTGTACGGAGCCCAGGTACACCTCAGATTCGGAAACGGGCAGACCGTCCTTCATCTGGATGTTGCCATTGGCGTCACGGACATAGCCGGTGCCGTAGATGGAGCCCATGGGCTCGCCTTCGTAAGCACGCACATACACACCGGCGCTACCGGTCATGTGACCCAGTTCGTACTGGCTCACGTCGATGCCGGATTCGGCGTCATGATAGAGTTCCTTCACCTTGTTCACGTTGCGGGCCAGGTTGAGGGTGGCGCCGAGGGTGATGTCACGGGTGCGGATGATGTCGCCATTGAGCTGGAGTTCAATACCGCTGTTGTTGATGACACCGGCGTTGATGTACTTTCTCTCCACACCGGAGGAGTAAGGCATGGCAACGCTCATGACCTGGTTCTTGGTGGTGGTGTTGTAATAGGTGAAGTCGATGCCCAGGCGGTTCTTGAAGAAGTGCCATTCGGTACCGATTTCCCAGGAGTTGGCCATTTCCGGTTTCAGGTTGGCGTTGGCCTGGGTGGTATTCTGGGTGATGGTGATGAGGCCGGTGGCATCGGTGGTGCTGCCGTAGGTGGTAGCCAGCTGATAAGGCTCGGTATCCTTACCCACGAGGGCCCAGGAAGCGCGGATCTTACCATAGTCCAGGATGTCCTTGTTGTAGCCTACGCCCAGCTCGTCCATCATGCCGGTGATGAGCCAGGAGGCGCTCACGGAAGGATAGAAGTAGCTGCGGTTGGCGGCAGGGAGGGTGGAGGACCAGTCGTTACGGGCGGTCAGATCCAGGAAGAGGAAGTTCTTGTAGCCAACGTTGGCGAAAGCGTACAGGGACTGGATTTCCTTCTCGTAGACGGAGTTGGAGGCATACTGCGTACCGGCAGCGATGTACATGGCTCCCACGATGGGAATCTTCTTGCCGTCGCCCCAGACACTCTCGGACTTGGCGTGCATGATGTTGCCACCCACGCTGGCGCCGAAGTCGAAGTCGCCGAACTTGTTGTTGTAGCTCAGGAGGCCTTCGAGGTTGCTCTCGATACGGGTGCTCTTGGTCATGGAAACCTCAGGATAAGCGGAAGTGAACACAGGATCCTTATAAGGATACCAGTTCTTCTGCTGGAAGTCTACCCAGTTGTAACCTTCTTTCAAGGTGAAGTGCAGGTTCTTGGTGAAGTCGATGGTCATCTTGCCCATCCCGAAGAACTTGTTCTGGATATCCTGGTTGTTGAACTGACGCTGGATGAAGTAAGGGTTCTGGTAGTCGGCGTTGGGGCCATACCAGTTGAGGTGGCAGACTTCGCCCAGGGCGGCTGCGTTCTCATCCACGGCATATTTTTCCAGGTCGGCCATGCGGATGCTGCGCGGCATGGAGGTGATATAGAAGGAAGTACCATACAGACCGCGGGTCTGACGGTTGTTACCGGTGGTCTTCACATAGTTGGCCTTCACGTCGAAGTGCAGCCACTTGGTGGCTTCGAAACGGGCAACGACGTCTACGCTGGTCTTGCCGATGGTGGTGGGCTTGATCACGGAGTTGTTGTCGTCACGGCCGAGGGAGATACGCCAGGGATTGTCCTTGCCGCCGGCGATGGTCACATTGTGGCTGTAAGTGCTGCCGGTGCGATAGAACTCCTTGTAAGGGTTCACGTCGCCCTTGTACATGGCGGACTGGCTGGCGTCCCACCAAGCGGGAACGCTCTGGCCCGTCATCTTGGCACCCCAGGAACCGGTAGCGTCAGCGTTGTACTGACCGCTGGAACCCTGACCGTAGGTGTTCTGGAGATTCAGGAAGTAGGAGACGGGGCTCCAGGTGAACTTGCCGGTATAGGTAACGCCGATGGCTTCGCTGTCCTTGCCACCCTTCTTAGTGGTGATGAGGATGACGCCATTACCAGCGCGAGAACCGTACAGAGCGGCGGCGGTGGGGCCTTTCAGCACGGAGATGCTCTCGATATCGTCGGGGTTGAGGTCGAAAGCACCGCCGCTGCGGTCGGTACCACCCCACAGACCTGCCTGGCCGTCGATGTCGTGACCGCCGGTGTCATAAGGAACACCGTCCACCACATACAGGGGCTGGTCGTTGTTGGAGAGGGAGGAGCTACCACGGATAACCACGCGGGTGGAACCACCCACGCCGGTACCGGAGTTGCTGATCTGCAGACCGGCGATCTTGCCCTGGAGGGCGTCGGTCAGGTTGGCCGATCCGCCACGGACCAGCTCATCGGCCTTGACGTCCTGCACGGCATAACCGAGGGACTTCTTTTCACGGGAGATACCGAGGGCGGTGACAACTACCTCGTCCAGGAGTTCGCTGTCTTCGCGGAGGGTTACGTTAATGGGCTGGCCATTGAACACAACCTCGACGGTTTCGTAGCCGATACAGCTCACCACGAGGGTTGCGCCCTTCGGCACATTCGGGAGTGTAAAGGAGCCGTCCACGTCGGTGATGGCACCGTTGGACGTTCCGGCTACAACTACGCCAGCACCAACGACGGGGCCGATGTTGTCCACGACAACACCTTTTGCCGTCTGGTTCTGAGCAGAAGCCACCCAGGACACGGAGACCAGGATGACCATCAGTAATACTGATTGAAGCTTTTTGAACATAGAGAAATTTGTTAATTAGTGGTTGTATTGATAACTCAAATTAGGTTAACAGATTTACAAAGTTACAAAAAATGACAAAATAGTCAAAGGAAATGTTAAAATAATACTATGATTATAAAATTGTTTAATAACGTTAAGCTATTTCATAATTTGCTGATTATTATTATATTTGTGCATTAACCTTGTGATTATGATGAAGAGAACCCTTACCCTCCTTACCCTGTTTTTGGGCTTTGCTCTTACAACTTCGGCCCAGGACAACAGTTTCGTACACGAACAGTCCGACGGTTACCAGTGGCCTACGGACCCGGCCGTCCTGGCCAAACTGGACCAGTGGCAAGACCTCAAGTTCGGCGTTCTCATGCACTGGGGCCTGTACAGCGTGCCCGGCATAGTGGAATCCTGGAACATCTGCAACGAAGACTGGATTGTGCGCCCGAAGGGAACCACCTACGAGGGCTACAAGCAGTGGTACTGGGGCCTCTCCAAGGAGTTCAACCCCGTGGACTTCAATCCGGAGCAGTGGGCGAAGGTGTTCAAGGACGCCGGCATGAAGTACATGATTTTCACCACCAAGCACCACGACGGATTCTGCCTCTTCGACTCCAAGTACACGGACTTCTCCATAGCCAAGGCCGGCCCCTTCAAGGACAACCCCAGGGCCGATGCCGCCAAGTACGTCTTCGACGCCTTCCGGGCCGAGGACTTCTGGATCGGCGCCTATTTCTCCAAGCCGGACTGGCACTGCGAATGGTTCTGGAACCCCTACTACGCCACCCCGCGCCGCGGTATTAATTATAAGGTAGACATGCACCCGGACTGGTGGCAGAACTACGTCACCTTTACCCAGAACCAGCTTCGTGAGCTTACGGGAGGCCGCTACGGCAAGCTGGACATTCTGTGGCTGGACGGCGGATGGATCACCGGAGAGCAGGTGGGCCTGGGGGACATCCTGGTGGACGCCCGCAAGGTGAGCCCCGGTCTCATAAGCGTGGACCGCACCATCCAGGGCCCCAACGAGAATTACCAGACCCCCGAGCGCAGCGTTCCGGACCGCCAGATAGCCCATCCCTGGGAGAGTTGCATCACCCTGGGCAACGACTGGGGATGGACGCCGCGCCGCAATTACAAGACCGCCCGCCGCGTCATTGACATCCTTTCGGAGATTGTGGCCAAAGGCGGCTGCTTCGTACTGGGCGTCGGCCCCACGCCGGGAGGCATCATAGAGGAAGAGGCCGAGGTTATCCTCCAGGAAATAGGCGAATGGCTGGGCCGATGCGGAGAAGCCATCTACAACACACGCATCACAGCCAACTACAATTGCGACAAGCTGTGGTTCAACGCCTCCAAGGACGGAAAAACGCTTTACGCCGTCTACGCCCTGCCGGACGGGGAGAACCTTCCCGCCACCCTGGAATGGACCGGAAACCTGCCCAAAGGCGGCAAGGTCACCATCCTGAACAACGGCAAAAAAGTAAAGGCCACCGTGAAAGGTGACCGGGTTACTTTAAAACTGCCCAAGAACCTGAAACAGGAGCCCCTGGCGCTTAAATTCAACCTATAATAATAAGGGCGGCCCTTCCGGTCGCCCTTGGTTTTCTTTAGAGCAGGCTTTTCAGGTAAGCTATGACCGTGAGGGCCTGCTGCGCATTTTCCATGGTGTATTTCTTTTCCTTGACGTAGGCCTTCAGGGCCGGGGCCTGCTGCGGGAATGCCGCATACAGATCCTTGAGGCGCTTGGTCTTGTATTCTTTTCCATCGGCAAAGAAGAAATACGTATTGTCGTTCTTGCGCTGCCACACCTCTACGGAACCGCCGTCCCCGTCTTCGGAATACAAATGCCAGTCCGTGACCGGGAAAGGCGTGGCGGGAGTGAATTCAAAGGAGTGCAATACCTCCACCTTGGCCTGCGTGGTGAAGCCCAGGGCACCTTTCGAGCCCTTGTTCACTCTTTTAAACTTCCAGTTCACGTAGACGGTATCGTTCTGCCAGGCCATCTGCTCGCACAAAAGGCCATCCTTGACCACGAACTTGAGCCCGTTGACCTTGAGGGTGTCGATCATGGCGGCATTGGTAAGCTCCATCAGCGTTTCCCCCTGGAAATAAAAGATGCGCTGCCCCATGGCGTCAATATTCATGAGTACCCTCTCCGGACGGGAAAAACCCTTGAAAGAGATTTCTCCGGGCTTGAATTCGGAGAATAGGTAATAGCGCTGCTGGGCCAGGGCAGAAAGGCCCGTCAAGGCCGCCAATAGAACTATAACAAATAAACGTCTCATACAACGGAAGTTAAAAATGGCGCCGTCACAACGGGCGGCGCCATCATTCATTCAAAAATCAGGCCGATATTACTTGCCTTCGCCCCACTGGGGTGCGTTCTGGTCCTGCCACAGGCGCTCGGTGTTGAGCACGGTGGTGGTGGCAAAGCCGGTACCGGACTGGTTGGTACCCATGGTGAAGCCCTGATCCTTCAGGTTGGCTACGCGGATATCGTGCATGATATCGGTAGGCGTGGGCTCGGAGAACTCGAAGCGGCGAGGAATGGCCGTACGGGCAAACTTGCTGCCGAAGTCCACGAAAGGAAGAAGGGTGGAACCCACCTTCGGGTAACCGGAACGACGGGCCGTTACGAACATTTCGTCGGGCATCATGGTGAAGTTCATCAGCTGCTGCAGATAGATCTTCTCCATGGAGCCATCCCACTTCACGGCGTCGGTAGCCAGCATGGCTTCGATTTCGCCGTCCTTCAGCTCGATGCTTTCTTCAAGCGGATCGTAGCCGTAGGTGGTGCCGTAGTAAGGGATCTTGTTCTGAGCGGCCACATAGTCCCACTCCTTCACGGAGAGTTCTACGCCACGCTCGTAGTAAGCCTGGGCAGAGCCGGTGGAGATGGCGCCCAGCTGACGGAGTTCGGCCAGGTACAGGTTGGTTTCACCGGCACCCAGATAGAGACCCCACCAGGGAACGTCTTCGGTGTCCGTGATAACGGGACCGCCGGGGATGGTGGGAACGGTGAAGTCCACACGGCCGCGGATCATTTCTTCGTTCAGGCCGGAAGACCAGCTGTAGCTCTTCTTGGCGTCGCCAACGGTGAGCTGGTAGCGGTCGGTGGTCTCGAAGTAAACGCCCAGATACTGGTCATATTCGGGGGACATGTTCCACACGATAGGAATACCAAAGTAGCGGCACCAGGGTTCGCCCAGCTTGTAGGATTCGAAGTTGCCTTCCTCGTCCAGGTTAATGTTTGCCAACACGTAAGGAGGGAGATCCTCGGTCTTGCCTTCGTCGATGAATTCCTGGATCACCTTGGAGTTGAAGCCGTTCTTGTAGTAGAAGAAACGGACGCGAGGGTCACGGCCATTCACCATGAAGTTGATGACGTTCTCACTGGAAGAAGCAATCCAACCGGAGTAGGAGTTGCCCGTCTGGTAAGCGAGGTCGCCACCGGTGGCTGCATCGGCTTTGTGGAAGATGAAGGCATCTTCCATGCTGTCGATGTAACCGGCGCTGTTGGAAAGGACGCTCGAGGCAATCTGACCGGCCTTGCTGGCGTTCTGGTTGTACAGACGCACGGCAATCTTGAGCTTGAGGGTGTTAGCCAGTTTGGCCCACTTGTCCATCTTGCCGCCGTAGATGATGTCCTGACCGGCAACCACTACCTGGGAGGCATCCTTGAAGGTGGCGATATACTGGTCCAGTTCCGTCACAAAGAGGTCGTAGAGGGCTTCCACCTTGTCGTAGTTCGGGGTGAGAGCGCCGCCGTAACGATACTGGGAGGCTTCCGTATACTGGATGTCACCATTGATATCGATGGCATAAATGGCACCGTAAACAGCCAGAACGCCTACCATGGCAGAGTATGCCTTGGACTCCGGATGATCGAAGTCCTCGATATACTTGTCAATGTCGTTGCGATAGGTGAGCATGGTGATATAGGAGGTCTGCCTGTTGATACCGGTAGGTACACCATAGGTACCCTCATTGAAGGTGCCGGAGGCGCCCATCTGGGTCCATTTGGCATACAGAGGCTGGTTGTAGAACCAGAAGGTGTAGTCGTTGGTCTCGAAGAGCGTCATGGCGCGGGTGGCCAGATAGGACGGTTCTGCCAGAGTGACGGCCGTCGGGTTCTGGTTGAGCTCGGCAAACTGTTTGCGGCAAGAAGTTAAGCCAACGACCGCAAGCAGAGACAATGCAATGAATATTTTAGTTGCTTTCATGGTTGTTGCCTTTTAGAACTTAGCGTTGATAGTGAAGGTGAAGTACGTGGTCACGCCCTGCATGTTACGGACACGGAACTCAGCAGCGGAAGTACCGCGGACAGATTCCGGGTTCTCCTTGTTGGGCATGGTGTTCAGCAGATAACCCAGGTTGTGAGCGTTGGCCTGGAGGGTGATACCCTGGCACTTGATGGCGTTGGCCCACTTGGTAGGAATGGCCCAGGCGAGGGACAGATCACGGAAGCAGATGTAGTTGAGCTTGCGGAACCAGTTGTCGTTCACGACACCGTTGCCCCAGCTGTTGGTGTAGTACGTCCAGGTAGAAGCGTGGCAAGGATCCACCTTGTCCTTGGCATAAACCTCGGCGAAGGTTTCACCGGTGCCCCACTGGCCACCCTGCACCTCATAGGTGCTGCCGTCGGGCTGAGGGATCTTGGTGCCCACAGGGAAGATACCCTCGGGGATAATACCGTCGTCATAGGTGATACCGTCCCAACGGGAGGTGTAGGTAACACCGCCGTGAGCGGCATCGGCACCCTGGATACCGGTGGCCAGATAGCCGTAAGCGGTACCATAGTGGGAAGGATAGGAAGCCACATAACCACCGAAGCGACCGTCGAAGGAAGCGGAGAGGGTGAGGCTCTTGTAGCGGATGGAGGTGCGGATGGAACCGAGGAAGTCCGGCACGGAATTGCCGATTTCCTCTACCTTGCCGTTACGACGGATAAGGGTGGAACCATAGTTGGTCTGCCAGTTGTAGAGGACGGGCAGGCCGGAACCGCCGGTGATGTTACCGTTGTCGTCGTAGGTGTAGTCCTTCAAAGGCATCTTATCGGACATGAGGATACCGTAGGTACCGCCCACCTTTGCCACGGAACCGATACGGTAGTTACCATAGTCGGGATCACCGTTCAGCTTGATGTAGCTGGCTACGAGGTCGCTCAGTTCCACGATCTTGGACCAGTTCTTGGTCCAGGTGAAGTTCACATCCCAGGAGAAGTCTCTGGTTTCCACGGGCGTGGTGTTCAGGGCCATTTCGAAACCGGTGTTCTGGATGTTACCGGCGTTGATGTAAGCGCTGGAAACGCCGGAGGCGCCGGGCAGGCTCACGCTCATGATCTGGTCGCGGGTGTTCTCCTTATAGAAGGTGAAGTCCAAGCCCAGACGGTTGGTGAACATGCGGTAGTCAACACCCAGTTCCCAGGAGGTCTTGCGCTCGGGCTTCAGGTTCTGGTCGTACACCGTGCTGGGGATGGTCATGTAGTTCTTGTCGGAACCGTTGTTCTTGAGCTGGGAAACGGAGTAGGCCGTATTGATGATATACGGATCCGTGTCGTTACCTACCTGGGCGATGGAAGCGCGGAGCTTGAAGAAGGAGATGCTCTTCGGGAGATCGAAGGTCTCGTGCAGCAGCCAGGAGGCACTGAGGGACGGATAGAAGTAAGAGTAGTTACCGTGACCGTCGGCATAAACCAGAGCGGACGTCCAGTCGTTACGGGCCGTAGCCTCCAGGAACACCTGGTCGCGGAAGGAAGCCGTAGCCTGGGCTACCAGAGACAGCATGGTCTTGGTGGAGCTAATGGAACCGGAACCGGACACCGTACCGCGGGAGTTGTCAATGAAGTAACGGTTGGGCACGATGAGACCGTTGTTGGTATGGGTGGCAACGGCGAAGTTGTAGTTGTTGAAATATTCACCACGGAGGAAGCCGCCGATCTGCCAGTCTTCACCGATGTTGAAATCGAAGATGAAGTTGGTGTTCAGGTTGGTCTGCTCCTTGGTGTTCTGGGAAAGGGCATAGTAACCGCCGCCGGAAGCGTTGGCGTAACCGGAGTCGGGCTGCTTGGTCTCCTGACGGGTGTAGTAGTAGTTGAAGCTGCCGTCAGTGACCCACTTGAGCCAAGGGGTGAACTGGACGGTGAGTTTCAGGTTGGGACGAACTACGGTTTCCTTCTGGATGGTCTCATTTTCCCAGATGCTCCACCAGGTGCCGCGGCCGGGGATGGAACCCCACTTGTCGCCGTAAGCGGTGGAAGCAATACCACCGTGGTCGCCTTTATACTTGTCGCGGAAATACTTGGCATCGTAAGTACGGTCCCAGGTACCGCTGATGAAGTTTTCACCAATGTTGGGCTGAGCGTTGCGGGGCTCGGAATTGGTGAAGGATACGGAACCTTCCACCTCAATGGCGTTGTTCAGCTTGTGGGTAGCCTTGATGAGGGTGCTGAAACGGTTGAAGCTGTTGTTCGGGAGGGTACCCTTGGAGAACTTCTCGGAAATGGAAGCGTAGATGGAGCTCTTTTCGTTACCACCGGAAACGGTGATGTTGGTGTTGGTGTTGAAACCTACGTTGTAAGCATCTACGAAGTTGTTTTCCTTGGCCTCGTAAGGAACCACGGAACCGTCGTACCATTCCATCTTGGACACGGCGCTGAAGGGCAGACCGAAGGAGCAGCCGTCAGTGCCATAAGACTCATAGACCTTCTTGAGGGAGAACACGTCGGTGGTACCATCCATCCAGATGTTCGGGCGGTTGGTATCCCAACGGGAGGCGCAGTCTTCATACAGACCGTAACCGGAGAACAGACCTTCACCAAAAGTGTTGTTGAAGGTGGGACCGGCGGTCACCTTGTCGAAGCCCACCGTCTGGGTGAAGGAGACACCCAGGCCACGGGTACCGCGGCCGCTCTTGGTGGTGATGATGATGGCGCCGTTCAGACCGCGGGAACCGTACAGGGCGGTAGCAGCTGCACCCTTCAGCACGGAGATGGTCTCGAAGTCGTCGGGGTTCAGGTTCTTGAGCTGGTTACCGTAGTCCAGGTTGTTGGAGTCCCAGTCGGCGGAAGGGTCCGTGATGTCGTTGTCCAGGATGATACCGTCAACGACGAAGATGGGCTGGTTGTTCTTACCCAGGGTGGAAGCACCACGGATGAGGATCTTGTTGCGGCCGAACATACCACCATCGGAACTGTTGATTTCCACACCGGCCACCTTACCCTGCAGGGCAGAGACGGGGTTGATGAGGTTGGGGTTCAGCTCTTCGCTCTTGATCTCGGTCATGGCGTAACCCAGAGCCTTGGTGGCACGCTTGATACCCAGGGCGGTGACCACCGTGCCTTCCAGCATTTCGGTGTCTTCCTGGAGAATCACGTTCACAGGGCCGCTGTTCCAGGTAATCTCCTGGTTGGCATAACCGATGCAGGAGAACACCAGGACCTCTCCACGGCGGACGCCGGGAAGAGAGAAGGTGCCGTCGAAGTTGACGGTGGCACCGTTCTGGGTTCCTTTAACCTGCACTGCTGCGCCGATGACAGGTTCACCGGCCGCATCTTTCACAGTACCAGTGACCGTGCTCTGGGCAAAGGCCGAAACGGTCGTTGCCAGCAGCGCGATGATCATGGTTACTCTTAAAAAGAGATTTTTCATGTGCGTTGGTTTTTAAGTTAATAAATGATAATTGGTTAGGAGTTAGTAATCTGTTAAACGGAAATGACTTTCCGGAGCAAGTCTTTGTTTTTAAAAAAGTTAAGCTTTAAGGGGTTTATATTTTTACAAATATAAGAATATTTTTTGATTCCCCACCAATATTTGAAAAATTCAGTCCCTTTCCAAAGGAAACCGATTTTTTTGTTAAATTTGTGGACATCATATTTGTTTGAACCATGAAGCGTCTCCTCCCTTTCCTCCTGATTCTGTTGGCGGCCTGCGCTCCCAAGGCCAAGAATACCCTCCCCCAGGTTCCCATTCGCACATATTACGCCCCCCAGGCATCGGCCCCCATTGTGGTTGACGGCATTCTGGACGAGGCCGATTGGGAAGCCGCTCCCCTGAGCGACGCCTTTGCCGATATCCGCGGGGTGGACTTCGAGCCTAAACCCGTGAAACAGACCCACATGAAGATGCTGTGGGACAAAGAGAACCTGTATATTGCCGGCATCATCGAGGAAGACAACGTGACGGGTTCCCTCACGGAGCATGACGCCATCATCTACCACGACAACGACTGGGAGGTTTTCATAGACCCGGACCAGGATTGCCGATACTATTTTGAAATTGAACTCAACGCCCTGAATACGGTGATGGACCTGCTGATGGACCGCCCCTACCGCGACGGCGGAAAGTTCTATCTTCCCTGGGACCTCAGGGGGCTGAAAACGGCCGTACACGTGGACGGAACCCTGAATGACCCTTCCGACACGGACAAGGGCTGGACGGTGGAAATGGCCATTCCCATAGCCTCCCTGTGCGTGGAATTCCAGACGCCGGAGGAACTGCTGGCCAAGGACTGGAAGATAGGCTTCTCCCGTGTGGAATGGCTCAAGGAAGGCGGCCCGGAAGAGAACTGGGTCTGGAACCCCACGGGCATGGTGGACATGCACCAGCCGGAAAACTGGGGAGTGTTGCATTTTGTAAAATAAACCATATGAAAAAATTTTTACTCATTGCTGCGGCGGCTCTGGTGGCCGCCTGTAGCGCTCCGGTGGCCTCTGACGACTATGCCGCCTTCGTGAATCCCAAAATCGGCACCGGTGGCCACGGCCACGTTTTCGTGGGGGCCGACGTTCCCTTCGGCTTCGTGCAGCTGGGCCCCACCAGCATCCCCCAGGACTGGGACTGGTGCTCCGGCTACCACGACAGTGACAACACCGTCATCGGCTTCAGCCACACGCATCTTTCCGGCACCGGCATCGGCGACCTGTTCGACATTACGGTGATGCCCGTGGTCGGCCCCACCACCCCTGCCCGCGGAACGGAGGATGACCCCGAGAGCGGCGCCTGGAGCTATGCCGACCGCACCAAAGAAGTGGCTGAGCCCGGTTATTACAGCGTGCCCCTGCTGCGCTACGGTGTAACGGCGGAACTCACCGCCACCGCCCGCGTGGGCCTGCACCGCTATACTTTCCCGGAAAGCGACGACGCCGGCATCCTCTTCGACCTGGAGAACGGCGGCTGCTGGGACAAGGTATATGATGCCGACATGGAAGTGGTAACGAATGACGGCGGAGACGTGATTGCCCTCTGCGGCCATCGTTTCTCCCGCGGCTGGGCCCACAACCAGAAAATCTTCTTCTGGGCAGCCTTCAACCGGGCCATCCCGGATGTGGAATTCGCCAAAGGCAAGCTGTACACCACCTGCAAGTTGGGCCATACCGGCGAAGGCGAGCAGATCATGATCAAGGTGGCCCTCTCCCCCGTCTCGGTGGAAGGTGCCAAGGCCAACATGGCCGCCGAGCTCCCGGGCTGGGATTTTGAAGCCGTGAAGGCCGATGCCCGCGCCGCCTGGAACAAGGAACTGGGCAAGATGCAGATTGAATGCAAGGACGACGACACCCGAGCCGTGTTCTATACCGCCCTCTATCACAGCATGATAGCTCCCAGCATCTACAACGACGTGGACGGCCAGTACCGCGGTTCCGACGACGTGGTGCGCCAGGGAGATTTCCAGAACTATACCACCTTCTCGCTGTGGGACACCTACCGCGCCGCCCAGCCCCTGATGACCATCATCCACCCCGAGATGATGAACGACATTGTGAAGACCTTCTACCGCATCTACAAGGAACAGGGAGACCTTCCGGTATGGCATCTCATGGGTAACGAAACCGACTGCATGGTGGGCAATCCCGGCCTGATTGTGTTTGCCGACGCCATTGTGAAGGGCTTCCGCGCCGGTCTCACGGACCAGGAAATCCTGGACGCCATGGTGACCACCGCCAATATGCCCGACCGCGGCCAGAACTTCCGTCTCACCTACGGCTTCATCCCGGCCGACCTCTACGGCGAGTCGGTGGCCAACGACATGGAATACGCCATTGCCGACGCTGCTTTGGCCAATGCCGCCGCCGCTCTGAGCCAGGACAAGCTGGCTGCCGAATTTACCGAGCGCAGCCACTCCTGGAGGCATTTCTGGGATCCCAAGACCCAGTTCCTGCGTGGCCGCAAGACAGACGGACAGTTCACCGAACCGTTCAATCCCATCGGCTCTGAACACCGTGTAAACGACTACACCGAAGGCACGGCCTGGCAATATCTGTGGCTGGTACCGCAGGACGTGGACGGCCTGGTGGCGCTCTTCGGCTCAGAGGAAGCCACCGTGGCCAAGCTGGACGGCCTGTTTGAGGCCCCCGACCACGTGGAAGGCGCCAACGCCTCCCCGGACATTTCCGGCCTTATCGGCCAGTATGCCCACGGCAATGAGCCCGGCCATCACACCATTTACCTGTACTCCATGCTGGGCCAGCCCGACAAGGCTGCCGACCGCCTGCGCCAGGTATATAAGGAAATGTATTTCAACGACGTGGAAGGCCTGGCCGGCAATGAGGACGTGGGCCAAATGAGCGGCTGGTACCTCATGTCCGCCATGGGATTCTACCAGGTGGAACCTGCCCTGCCGCGTTTCTGGTTTGGCGCGCCCCTGTTTGAAAAGATGGTGGTAAAGGTAGCCGGAGGCGACCTGGTGATCACCGCCAAGGGTGTCACCGCCGGAAAGACCCACATCAAGGGCGTAAAACTCAACGGCAAGCCCTACACCCTCCCCTACATCCAGTATGAGGACATTGTAAAGGGTGGAACACTTGAATATCTGATGGGTGAATAACAGATCCTTCGTCGCTTCGCTCCTCAGGATGACAAATGATGTCCTTTTGTCATTCTGAGCGAAGCGAAGAATCTGTAAAAGCAGAACGATTATGACTCCATTAAAATTTGAACCGATATTGAAGACCATTGTGTGGGGCGGTGAGAAAATCGCCCCTTACAAAGGCATTGAAACAGATCAGAAGCACATTGGCGAGAGCTGGGAGCTTTCCGGCGTGGCCGGGAACGAGAGCGTGGTGGCCGAAGGCCCGCTGAAGGGCAAGACCATCGCCCAGCTGGTAAAGGAGTACAAGGGCGAGCTCGTGGGCAAGCACGTGTACGAGAACACCGGCGACGAATTCCCGCTCCTGATCAAGTTCATCGACGCCCTGAGTGACCTCAGCATCCAGGTGCACCCCAATGACGAGCTGGCCGCCAAACGGCACAACGGCTCCAAGGGCAAGACGGAGATGTGGTATGTGGTGGCGGCCGATGAAGGCGCCCACCTGCTGGCCGGCCTCACGGAGAAGATTACTCCGGAGCAGTATGCCGCCAAGGTGGCCGACGGCACCATCACCGACGTGCTGGCCCGCTACGACGTGCATCCCGGCGACGTCTTCTTCCTGCCCGCCGGCCGTATCCACGCCATCTGTGGCGGCTGCTTCATAGCGGAAATCCAGCAGACCTCCAACATCACCTATCGTATTTACGACTACGGCCGTCTGGGCCTGGACGGAAAGCCCCGCGAGGTGCACACCGAGCTGGCCAAGGACGCCATCGACTACACGGTGTACCCGGACTACCGCACGCAGTACACCCCCGAAAAGGACACCGAAGTGGAAGTGGTGAGCTGCCAGTACTTCACCACCAGCATCTACGACCTCACCCTCCCCTACGCCAAGGACCTGAGCGAGATTGACTCCTTCATGGTGGTCATGTGCCTGGCCGGCGAAGGCACCCTGGAGGTGGATGGCGAAGAAATCCCCGTGCGCCAGGGCGAAACCGTCCTGATTCCCGCCTCGGCCGATGATGTCTGCTTCGTCCCCGATGGGGAGATGAAGGTTCTGACCTCATATATTCGGTAGCCGTGGGCATAATGATTTAATCATTAATACTTTACGCAATTACCCCCTGGTCATTCCAACCAGGGGGTAATTATTTAATGTGGTATAATTCAGGCGATTACGTCCACGGCCTACTGGAGTCCACGGGCGCGGAGGAGGGCCGAAGGGTTGGGTTCGGCGCCGCGGAACTGCTTGTACAGCACCATGGGCTCTTCGGAGCCGCCCTTCTCCAGGAAGGTCTTGCGGAAGGACTCTGCGGTGGCCTTGTTGAAGATGCCGTCGGCCTTGAACTTCTCCCAGGCGTCTACGGCCAGGACCTCGCTCCAGAGGTAGCCGTAGTAACCAGCGCTGTAGCCGCTGCCCATGATGTGGTTGAAGTAAGTGGTGCGGTAACGGGGGATAATTTCGCCGATGAGGCCCATCTCGTCGCAGACCTTGGTCTCAAAGTCACGCACGCTCTGGGCGTCGGTGAAGGTGGCCAGCTCGGCGGAAGAAAGCTCGTGCCACTTCATGTCCAGGATGGAGGCGGCGCAGAGCTCACCGGTGGTGAAGCCCTGGTTGAAGGTAAGGGACTTGCGGATCTTTTCCACCAGGTCGGCCGGGATGGGTTCGCCGGTTTCACAGTGGTTGGCATAGCAGGCCAGAATCTCCGGCACAAAGGCGAAGTTCTCGTTGAACTGGGAGAACATTTCCACGAAGTCGCGGGCCACGTTGGTGCCGCTCACCGTAACATAATTGCACTGGCTCAGGAAGCCGTGGAGGGCGTGGCCGAACTCGTGGAAGGCCGTCTGCACGTTGTCAATAGTGAGCAGGCTGGGCTGGTACTCGGTGGGGTCTGCACCCGGGGCCGGGAAGTTGCACACGTTCACGATGATGGGACGAACGCCGGCCTTCTGCTCACGGAAGTTGTTCATCCAGGCGCCGCCGCGCTTGGTGGGACGCACGAAGTAGTCGCGGTAGAAAATGCCGATGAGGGAACCGTCGGCGTCGGTGATCTTGTAGGCCTTGGCAGCCGGGTTGTAAACCTCAACCTCACCGGTCACTTCCTCAAAGTGAAGGCCGTAAATCTTTTCGGCGGCGGTGAAAACGCCCTTGAGCACGCTGTCGGCCTGGAAATAAGGCTTGGTCTGGGTCTCGTCCAGGGCATATTTCTGGGCGCGGAGACGCTCGGCATAATAGCTCCAGTCCCAAGCTTTGATCTTGTGACCGGCAATCTTCTCCATTTCCTTCACCTGCTCGTTGGCACTGCGGATGGCGGCGTCCATGATGGGCTGCAGGAAGTTGTCCACGGTCTCGGGGGTGCCGGCCATCTTGTTGGACAGCTGGTAGGCGGCAAAGTTGGGATAGCCCAGGAGTTCGGCCATCTCGGCACGGAGGCGCAGGGTCTCCAGCACAATGGCGTTGTTGTCGTGCTCGTCACCGTGGTTGCCGCGGGTGGAATAGGCCAGGAAAACCTCCTTGCGCTTCTCGCGGTCTTCGCAGGAGCCCATGAAATCGTAATACTCGCTCACGGTGATGCCGGTCTTCTCCTTGAAGGCGTTGTTCTCGGCCAACAGGTTCTGGCCGAATTTCTGGCTCAGGGTGGCCAGGCGGGTGCTGATCTCGGCAAAACGCTTCTTGGCTTCGGGTTCCAGACCCACGCCGTTGCGCTCGAAGCCTTCGTAGATCTTCTTCACCACCATCTGCTGCTCGCGGGTAAGGCTGGCGGAGTTCTCGTATACTGCCTTGACGCGGGCGTAGAGGTCTTCGTTCATCATAATCTCGTTGGACGCCTCGGTGATCATGGGGGTCACCTCTTCTTCAATGGCCTGCATTTCGGGCGTGGAATCGCTCTCGGCCAGGTTGAAGAACACACCCTCCACCTTGTCCAGGATGGGGCTGGCGTTCTCGAAGGGCACTATGGTATTCTCGAAGGTGGGGGCGTCGGGGTTCTTGACGATGGCCTCGATGTTGGCCTTCTGTTCGGCCAGACCGGCCTGGAAGGCGGGCATGTACTGGTCAGTTGTAATCTGGGAGAAAGGGGCCGTTCCGTACGGGGTGTCCCACTCCTGCAGAAAGATGTTTTTGGGTTGTTCGTTACAGGCGCTAAGCATAGCCATGGCTGCAAATACTACTAATACTTTTTTCATATGATTTGAATGTTATAAGCGACAAAAAACGCGGAAGGAAAAGCGCGGGGCCGGGGCCGATGCACCAAAGAAGGGACGCGCACCCAGTGCCACGCCCAACTGGCGCTTGTTCTCAAAGGTCCAGGTTTTACCGGCCGATGTGTCCATCATCTTGTAAGGCGGGGCATAGATATAACCGGCATCCACAAACCACGAATGGGCATTCCAGGAAAGGCCGCCATACGCCTGATAGGGCGCCACCTTGGTACCTGCACCATAGCGCCCGGCCGTTACGCCGCCCTGCAGGGAGACGTTGGGGATGATGAGCACCGGCACCTTGAAGCCCAGGTCCACGCCGGCGTGGTAATCGTCCGTTCCCAACTGGTTTTCATAATAACCTGTGAGCTTGAGGTTGATGCTGTTGGCGTTGTATTCCAGGTTCAGATCGGCCGATGCGAAGCGATGGCCTTCCATGAGGAGGAAATAGCCACCGTTGGCATACAGGAGGAGGTGGTCCGTGAGGGTACGGGAAACGCCCGCCTTGGCGGAGAAGATGGGCCCGTGACCGCCCGCAGTCCTCCAATAGCCGCCCTTCAGGCCCGCATGGAGGCCCCACCGGCCCAGGGCCAGGAACACGTTAGTCCAGGCCAGGGACCGGCCTTCCTGATTCATTTGACCCAGGGCATGGCTACCGTCCAGGCCGCCGGCCAGGGTGAGTTTCGCACTGGGATGCCAGGTGAAAGCTCCGGCCAGGTGAAGGCTTCCGTCCCCCGAAAACTGCCCCAGCGCCGTCACGTAGGCGTGAAACTTAGTGGAAGGGGTATAGTCGTAACGGAGGAAGGAGAACGGATCGCCCATCATGAAGAAGGCCGAGCTGATCTGATGCTTGTCGGCAAAGTGTTTATCTACACCTACATAGGCCGTATAGGGATATGTATCTGTCATGCGCCAGAACCGGCCGGACACATCGGCCGCCACCGCCCAGCCGCTCCCCGTCACGCCCGTCGCGTAGGAAGCGTCCGTGCGCAGAAGGTACCGATAGTCGTCAGCCGTGAGGGCGCCGCTGAAACCGGAGCGGAAAGAGGAGGCCGTACCGGCTATCTCCGCCAGGCCCGTGATGCCGCCAAATCCCGTCTCAGAGAGGCCGGCGCCAGAGGTGTAGGTGTTCTCCCTGAGGGCCTCCCCGAAGGGCGCAATAGTGGGCAAAGACAGCCCGTCCATCTGTACGCCGGCTATCATGAGGTCATCGTCCACCAGATGCGGTTCCCCTTCCGTAGAGTTGATCCGCAAGTAATGATGAATGTTCCTGTGGATGTCGGTGGAGCCGTAAGGACTGGTATACCAGCTGTCGGCGTCTTTATCCAGTTCGGCCAGCATCACGTTGAAGACGTTCTTGACGCGGCCGTCGGCCACGGTTACGGGCAAACGGTTCTCCAGATAGCCGGTGGCGCGGAAAACCAGGGTGTAGGAACCGTCCTCCACATCCACCATCTGGAAGTTGCCCCTGGCATCCGTCCGTACCTCGGCATGCAAGGCGTAGCCCTGCATAAGCCGCACACGGGCGTGCTCTACCGGCGAACGGTCGGTCTTGGACAACACGCGTCCCTTCACGCCGCCCGTGGGGACGTTCGCGAAAAGGAGGCACGCCCAGAGAAGGGCGGCCAAGGCCGACAGGAACCGCTTCACGCCTATTTCTTAAGCTCTACGAAGGTGGGATAGTGGTCCGAATAACCCTCTATGAACTTGCCGTTGAAGAAGGTACGGAACGGCTGACCTTTGTACTGACCGCTCTGCTGGGTCATATAAGGCTTGGAATAGACCACGCCGTAGTACTTATTCTTCTGCTGCTGGATCTTGAGCCCCTTGCCGTTCACCAGGGCGTCGCTCACCAGGATGCAGTCGAAGATATTGGGGTCGCCCCTGTAATAGAGGGAGCCGATTCCGTCGTCCAGCATCTGCCAGAAGGGGTTGAAGAAATCTCCGGTTTTCACGTCGGCCAGGTTGCGGCGGCCGTGGAGGTATTGGGAGAGGGAGGCGTCGGCCGGATTGTCGTTCATGTCACCCATTACGATGCATTTGATGCCGGGATATCTCTTCTGCATCTGCTTCACGTCGGAATACACGATTTCCGCCGCACGGGCACGGAGGTCCTGACCCTTGTCGCCCCGGCGGGACGGGAAGTGGCACACGTAGAAGACGAAGTGTTCGCCGTCGATAAGGCCGTGCACCATGAGGATGTCGCGGGTGCGGAAATCTTCCTGTTCCTCTTTGTTATATGTGGTAATGGGAATCTTGGTGTTGAAATCGTATGGAATGGCTTCCGCCTCCAGCAGCCTCATGCGGGCGGGGTTGTACAGCAGCGCGCAGTCAATGCCGCGGCGGTCGGGCCCCTCGATGTGCACTATCTGGTAATTGGCCTTGGCAATGGAGGGCTCCTTCACCAGGTCTTCCAGCACGTGGCGGTTCTCCACCTCGGCCAGGCCCAGCACGGTGTGCCACATGCCATTGTCCTTGCGCATGTCGGCTATGACGCGGGCCATGTTCTGCAACTTGACGGCATACTTTTCGGCCGTCCACTCGTTGGCACCGTCGGGCAGGTATTCGTAGTCGTTCTTGCCCTGGTCGTGCACGGTGTCGAAGAGGTTTTCCACATTGTAGAAACCTATGATGTGCTTTCCGCCTTTTTTCTTGGCGCAACTCTGCGTGGGCACCAGCAGCACCAGCGCTGCCAGGAGGATGAGGTATCGTTTCATATTAATTCAGGTTCCAGAATTTATTGTCCTTGGGTTTTTCTGCCTTGATGGCGGCGGCCTTGTCGGCCGGAAGATTCACGAAGAACGTCATGCCGGTCTTCTCTTCCAGTTCCTTGAGGGAGCAGGCGAATTCCCGGTATGACTTTTTGGTATTCTCGTGGGGCAGGTAGAAGCCGACGCCAATGTAATTCCCCTTGCTCAGACGCAGGACGGCCTTGTAATAAGCTTTGGGGATGGCAACGGCATTTCCGTCATGGTCTTTGACGGTGGGACAGGAAGCATCGGCCAGGCAGCCCGTAACCACATAGAGGGTGTCGGTGCCGTTGGAAGAGGAGCTCCAGCCGCGGACGGCCGATTCCAGATTGCCCCAAATACCGCCGTTGAAATCGTGCAGCTGGGGCGTCACGTTGCTGTAATAGAACGTCTGCTGGTTGGCCATGGCGCCTCCCAGTCGGTCGGCCGACGGAATCTGGTGACCACGGTCATAACCCTTGGTGGAAAACTCGTAGCTGCCGCCTGCGGCCACATTGGACTGCGTTTTCAGGAAAGGATCCTTTTCCCAGTTGGTATTGTTACGGTCTACGTGATTCTTGGCGTACAGGTCGTAGAGCGGATAGGCCACCCAGTCGGCCACCAGACAGGACTCGTTGTAGGAGAAGGAGTAGTTTCTGGCGCGCTGATCCTTGATAATGGTGGTATGGGCATGCCAGGCCGATTCATTCGTTACCTTCGGCATTTCCATCCAGGCGGGGACACTCTTGTACTGGTCTCCGGCGTCGTCGGGAAGAAGGGTCTGGCGCTCCGTAGAAACGGTTACGTTGAGGATTTCCCAGGTGGGAGCGTATTCGGTGGTACTCTTGTAAACGAAGGCGAACTTGATCTTCTTGCCCTGGAAGGCACTCAGCGAAATGTTGCCCGACTGGGCCAGTTCGAAATAGCTGAAGGAGGACAGCCACTTGGGGATTTCCCTTTCGGCCCAGGTACTTCCGCCATCGGAAGACACCATGACGGAAAAATGGTTCTTGGGGGCGCTTACCTTGTCAGTGGTCTTGTTGTAGAGGTAGGCAAAGGCGTGGTCGAAGTACAGATTGGCGTCCGTATAGTTGGTGAGGTCAATCTCCGGCGAGATGAGCCAGCTCTCGGCCTTGTATTTGGTTCCGCCGTTGCCGGCCGTAGCCTGGGCGCCGTATTTGGCATTGGAGCCGCTTTCATATTTCCAGATACTGCCGCTGTAGCCACCTTTGTCCTTGTCTTGTACCGTAAAGGATCCCAGGCCTTTGGTGAAGTCCTGGCTCAGGATGAGGGCCGGGGTGTTCTTGGGCGTTTCGCTGCCACCGCCCTGCTGGTTGTTATTGTTGTTGGGATTGGGGTTATCCTTCCCGCAGGCGGCAAAGGCCGAAACGGTTAGCAGTGTTACTAAGATATGGGTGGCTCTATTCATGGCATTTCGCTTTTGTACAATGTACAAAGTTAGAAAACTTTTCGTGAACAAAAAAGGCGCGACCCCTTCCCGGGCCGCGCCTTTGATAATTAGAATCTTAACGGATTATTCTTCGTTGGTGGCAGGAGTGACCGACCAGAAGTAACCGCCGTTGACCTGAGGAACGTCCTTATAGACGGACCTGGGACCAAAGACCGTGAGCTTGTCGCCCACATGGATACCCTGGGCCTCCACAACACCCTTACGGGCATCGCCGGTAGCACCGGTACCGGGATAGCAACCATAGATGTAGAGAATATGGGAGCCATCCGTGATGTAGATGTTACCATAAGCGGCATTGGATATCTCGGTCACAGTACCGGTTACACGGTACCAGGCGTTATTCTGACCGCTCTCGAGGAAGTCGGCAATGCTGATCTCCGTTACAACGTGGTCTAGGGATTCGAACTTGGCCGTACCCATCTGAGGAGTGTCCTTATAGGAGGTACGTACACCGGTAACGGTTACAACATCACCAACCTGAGCGCTGGATTCATCGAAACCTTCGGCACGATAGACAAGCACCTCACCGGAGTAGTCCTGGATGTAGAAGCTCTTGTTCTGCTTGTCGGAGGTGTACAGCTTGGTGATAACACCGCTCAGGCGATAGATGGTGCTGGTTTCGGCAGCATCCAGGAATTCCTTCACGGTAGCAGCAATGATGGCACCCTTCTGGCTGATGGTAGCCTCGGAAGAGTAGTTCTTGTGGCCATCTGTGGTGACGAAGGTCACCGTGGTGCTGCGGTCGCCGCCTTCGTTGGGACGGGCCAGGAAGGTTACCAGGCCTGCGGAGTTATCCACAGCGGTCACGCCCAGCCAGGTCTTGGCAGACTCGGGGACAAGCACGTTGATACCGTTGCCCTTGCAGGTGACGGCGATATTCACCTCACCGCCTTCTACGGGAACGGAATCCAGGTTCTCGCCATAGTCAACAGCGTCCACCTTGATGAGGGACTTGTTGATCTTGACAACAGTTACGTCAACCAGCTCAACGGTGCCGTTGTAGGTGGTCTTGGGACCTTCGACGGTAATCTCGTCACCTACCTCGAGACCCCAGCTGAGGAAGTTCTTGGTAGCGCCCTTGGAATCCAGTGTACCATAAATGTACACCTCACCGGTGCCGTCGTTCAGATACCAGTTTCCATAGGTGGTGTTCACAATGCTGGTGACCACGCCCGTAACACGGTAAGTCTTGTCATCGGGGCCCGCGAGGACCTGGGCGCAGGTAGCGTTGGAAACAGTGACGATACCCTGGATCACATTGATGCGCTGGGTCTTGCCGGCGCAAGTGAGGATAACCTCGGCGTTGCGGCCTTCACCGGCGGGAGCGGAGAAGGTAACGTTGGTTTCACCGGCGCCGCCGCTGGTAGGGCTTACAGTGAGCCAGTCGGCAGTATTAGGAACAGCGATGCTCCAGGACTCCGTAGCGGTAACGGTGATGGAAGTGTTGGCGCCAACTCCGGTGGAGAGAGCCACATAAGAGGAAGATACCTGAACCTCTTGCAGATAGTGATCGGCCTCTTTCTGGCAGCTTACGGCCAGAGCCAAAGTGGCAACGATGGAAGCAAAAATATACTTGAGTTTCATAAGATGTGCCGATAATTAGTTGAACAGATACTTGATACCGATGGAAGCGTACCAGCACTGGCCCAGGGAGTGGTTGGAAGTCCAGGTCTGGGTGCTGCCGCTGATGGAGGAAGGAGTGGAGAAGGTAGCGTAACCCTGGGCGTCCACACCCTCATACTTGAGGATACGGGGGTCGGAACCGATGGCAGGGTTCAGGTACTTGGCCACGCCCCAGCTGCTGTTGAACAGGTTCAGGATGTTCTTGATATCCAGGCTCAGCTGCAGGGTGTTCTTGGTCTGGCCGACCATCACGGAGAAATCGTGCTTGTAGCTCAGATCCAGACGGTGTACCCAAGGGCTGTAAACGCTGTAACCTTCGGCATACTCACCCTGGTGCTTGGACAGGTAGCTGTTGTTGTGCACATAATCCATGAAGCGGGCCTGGTCGTCCTGGGAGACGAAGCGGAACTCGCCATTGGAAACCTGCTCATCCGTAGGGATGTAGAGGGCGTCGTAGTTGTAACCGTCGCCGTTCATGTCGTTCACCAGCATGTAAGAGTAGTTGTAACCGCCGCGCCAGGCCTCATAAATGAGGGAGTAGTGGTTACCGCTCTTGTCGTGATGAGTAGCGGAAGCGACGATACGGTCCGGAGTCACGTACTGGGAGTTGTGCAGCTTGATGTAGTTGGGACCCTCACTGGTGGGAACATAGGTGAAGGCAGACTCGGCAGCGGAGCCGGGCATACCGGTGATTTCCTTGCTCACGGTGTGGGTGTAAGCCGCCATGAGGCTCAGGCCTTCAATGGGCTGAACATTGAGCGTGACGTTGGCGCTCCAGCCATAACCCTTGCTGGTGTTCTCCAGGACGAAGGCCTTGGTGCCGGTACGGTATCCGGAAGGATAGATAGGACGGTTGTCGGCGCCGTTGAAGCGGGCGAAACCACCCACGTTCGGAATGGACCAGTCAGAGATGGCCACGGCGTTGACGGTCTTGTTGAAGATACCTTCAGCAGTCAGGGACATAGGGAAGGACGTGGGGAAGGTATAGTCGAAAGCCAGGGAGGTCTTCCAAACCTGAGGCATCTTGAACTTGGGATCCACACCGTTCACTGCGGAAGGAACGGTACCCATGTCAGAAGAAACGGTGGTAGGATAACCAAGCCTCTGGAGCTTGTTCAGGAGGGCCTCAACAGTGGCCTTGCCGTTGGCGTCGGTCACCAGACCGCCGGCGAACTCATCCATGGAGAAGCCATTGGCCTTGGCGTTCTTGGCATTGATCTGGGCCTGATACTGCACCAGACCGCCGTTGGTGGGCATGTTGGTGAAGAACACCAGAGGCAGACGGCCGCTGAACAGGCCGGTACCACCACGGACCTTCAGGCTCTTGTTGCCGAAGACATCCCAGGTGAAACCGACGCGGGGGCTGAAGGTCACCTTGGCGGTGGGCCACTTACCGGTATCGATATGGGTCTCTTCGTAGTTGTTGGCCTTGGGATAGTACTTGAGATTGTAGATGGCGTTGTTGGTGAGGAGGTCGCTGTTGTTGAAGAACAGACCGTCCAGACGCACGCCGTAAGTGAGCTTGAAGTTGTCGGTGGCGTTCCACTCGTCCTGGGCATAGATGCCGGTCTTGTAGAAACGTACGCGGGCAGCGGGATACTGCTCACCGTCATAACCGTAGGTGAGGCAGACGACCTCGGGGGTAGCGCCGCTGAGGAAGTCGCTCACGGAGTTGTAGCGATAGTAACCGGAACCGTTACGCATGTACTGGTTGTCGGCCATCTGGTACTCGAAGTTGATACCTCCGGTAATCTTGTGCTTACCAAGATACCAGGTGAGGTCGTCCTTCACGTTGGCAACGGTGTTGTGCACGGCGTTGTTCCAGGTGAAGAGCTCATAACCCAGGGCCATGTAGTTGTTGGTGCCCTTGCCATCCTCCATGAGGTCACCGTCCAGGATATCGATGAAGGGGAATTCCTCGGAGTTGGTGCCACGGATATCGTCCAGCTTGGAGAAGGTGGCCAGGAACTGGTTGGACAGGTTGTCGGTGAGACGGCTGTTCAGATCCAGGGACCAGGTGTTCACCAGGTTCTGCATGGAATACATGGAGTTGGCGAAGGACATGGACTTGGCAGACATACGGTAGTCGGCCATACGGGTACCGCCGTCCATGGAGGTGCCGTTAGGGCTGTTCCAGACCAGGTTCTTGGTATAGTTGTAACGCAGGGCCAGCTTGTGCTTCTGGCTGATGTTCCAGTCCAGACGGGCCAGAATCTTCATGTTGCTCTCGTCGGCCGGGAAATCGGTCCAGGAACCGGTGTCGTAGCCGTACTTGCTCTTCACGAACTCGGAAACGCGCTGGAGGTCGGCGTTGGTGGTGCGGGAGATGTAGTTGTTGGCATCCTCCTTACCGTTGTCGGAACCTCTCCAACGATTCACGATGGAAGGAACCTTCACCATTTCAGCGTTCACGAAGAAGAAGAGCTTGTTCTTGATGATGGGACCGCCCAGGGTGAAACCATAGGTGGTGCTGCGGTTCTTGGCGCGGGCGCCGGAAATTTGCTCTCCGTCCACGGAGTCGCCCTGCATGTTCTCGTTCTTGTGGTAGATGTAGGCCGTACCCTTGAAGGTGTTGGTACCGGACTTGGTGATGGCGTTCACACCACCGCCGATGAAGTTGGTCTGGCGGACATCGTAAGGGGAAATCACAACCTGGAGTTCCTCGATGGCGTCGATGGAGACGGGGTTGCCGCCGCCAGGGAGGTTGGAGGACAGACCGAAGTTGTTGTTGAAGTCGGCACCGTCAACGGTGAAGTTGGCCAGACGGCCGTCGGAACCGGCGAAGCTCATGCCGTTACCGCCGTAAGGGGAAAGGCGGGTTACGTCAGTGATGTTGCGGTTCACCGTAGGGATGGCGGTGATCTGACTGTTGTTGATGTTGGTCACGGCGCCGGTACGCTCCTGGGAGTTGAACTTGGAAGCGGCGTCTGCGATGACGACGGTTGCCTCCAGGAACTCGGTGGATTCAGCGATCTTGGCGTTCAGGGTGAAGGTCTCGGCCAGCTGCAGGGTAATACCCGTGTAGGAAGCCTCCTGATAACCCAGGCAGGAGAAATCCACCTTGTAGGGACCGCCGGTACGCATACCTTGGATGGTATAACGGCCGTCGGCGTTGGTGACTGCGCCATAGACGGTACCGGAAGGCTCGTGCAGAGCCAGGACGGCAGCGCCGATGACAGGTTCGCCGTTCTGGTCCACTACGCTACCCGCGAGGGAAGACGTAGTCACCTGAGCAAAGGCGACAACACCCGCAAACATGGTAATGAATGCGAGAGAAAGGCTTTTAAAAGCTTGTTTCATAAATGTTTGAAAAATAAATATTGATACTAACAGTATTTGCCTACCAAAACAAAGTGCAAATTTACTAAGAATTTGGAAAATAAAAAAGCGAAATCCGAAGATTCCGCTCATTTTCAATCTAAAGATTGAAGGCCTTCTTGATAGCCGGGACGCTGTCCAATAGCTCCCACCCAAAGAATTGTACAATTTTTTCTTTCCCCTGAACCTTGACGGTCTTGGTGTAAGGCTTGCGCCCCATGTGGCCGTAAGCGGCGGTGGGGGCATAGATGGGGTTCTTGAGCTGGAACTTGCGGATGATGGCTGCGGGCCGAAGGTCGAAGAGCTCCTGGACCCGGGCGGCTATCTCTCCGTCGGACAGGCCGTTAGCGGCCGTTCCATAGGTGTCCACGAATACGCTCACGGGCTGTGCTACGCCAATGGCATAGGCCAGCTGCACCAGGCATTCGTCGGCCACGCCGGCGGCTACCAGGTTCTTGGCAATGTAGCGGGCGGCATAAGCGGCGCTGCGGTCCACTTTGGAGGGGTCCTTGCAGGAGAAGGCTCCGCCACCGTGGGCTCCCTAGCCACCATAGGTATCCACGATAATCTT